>JANNTD010000405.1:0-5391 GCA_031403315.1 Planctomycetota bacterium | reverse complement strand
TGCGGCTGTTCCACGCCGCGGGCTGCACGGTCGCCCTCCGCCAGTATCCCTGCGGCGACGACCTCACCACCACGATGCTTGCAGACCTCAACCGCTGGGTCATGGACATCGTCTGCCCGCCGCAAGCATAGCTGGCAGGGTAAATGACGATTTTCCGAATGACGAATGACAGCACTTCGTCATTCGTCATTCGTCATTCGTCATTAGAGAATTTGTCATTCACTCTTCTCCATTGACACTCTCTCGCTTTCTTTAGTAAAAGCTGGCCGCTTTTCTACCAGTTCAGCGCCTGTGTCCGCTGACGTGATAGCGCATTTCCACCGGCGCATCGCCTGACTTCGGCGACGCGCGCGAGGGCTGCCGTTTGGCCGATCAACAACCTCAACCTGATTCCGCAGTGCCCGCCGCTGACGCGGCCGCGGCCCCGTCGAGGTTCCGCCTGCTGTTGGCCAGAATGCGGACCGTCGCCGTGGTGCATTGGAAGCGGACGATTGCCGCCGGCTTGATCGTGCTGATGTTGATGGCCGGCATCGGCGTGGCTTGGACCTACATGGTCAACCTGGCGATCGCCGCCGAGCGCGAAAAGCTCAACGAAGCGCTCGCGGCCCTCGACGCCGGCAACTACGAACAAGCCCGCTTGCTCGTTCGCCACGTGCTAGCCAGCGGTGCCGTACCCAGCAGCGAGTATGGCACGCCGCTGTTTGTGTTGGGCGCCGTCAAGACCCACGACGCGGGTAACGAGGTGGTTCCGGAACAGCGTCGCACTCAATATCTCGTCGCCACAAGGTATCTGAGCAAAGCCCGCTCCTACGGCTTCCCTGCCGAACGCGAAAAACAAGGCCTGCTGCTGTTGGGCAAGAGTTTTGTCGAATCGCTCGAGATCGACCAAAGCATCGAGGTGCTTTCCAGTGCCCTGGAAGCCCCGCCGCGCGCGGGCGGCCAACTCAACGTCGCCATCCACCGGTTGCTGGCTGAAGCCTATATGCTGCTTCCCAAGCCCGACTACGAACTCGCCCTCCAACAACTCGGAGCGGTGCTCGATGACAAACAGCTGACCTCCGAGCAACAGGTGGCGGCGATCCTGCTGAAAGCCAAAATCCTCGTTCACATGAATCGCTACGACGAAGCCGGGCAGGCCTTGGCGTCGGTCCCGCCGGCCGCCCAGCGCGATCCGGCCGTTGTCATCATGCGTGCTCAAATCCTACTCGACGGCGTCGCCGCGGCGCTCGATCGGCTGCCGCTACAAGCCGACGGCTCGTTGCCGGCCGATTTGAAAGCCCAAGTCGACGAAGCGATCGGGGTGCTCCGCGAGGTGCAAGCCGTTGACGCGCAAGCCAGCGACGTGACGCGTCGCGCCCTCTATCTGATGGGGCGCAGCGCCGCGCTTCGCAACGACCAGAGCGAGGCGCTCAAGCTCTTCACGCGGACGCACCAACAATTTGGCGAAACGCCGGAAGGCCTGGCCGCCAAGCTCGCCGAAGCCGACATCCTCCGCCGCGAAGGCGACGACCGCTCCGCACTGTTGTGGTATCGGCAGGTCTTGCAGAGCGACGTCGATCCGGAAACCTATCGCAGCGAGGTCCTGCCGATCGCACAGCTCCGCAGTCGAATTCTCGAGGCCGTGGGCGATTTTTCCCGTCAAGGTCTCTACGCCAACGCGATCACGATGCTCGACAGTTTCCTGCCGCTGTTCTCCCGCGCCCAGGAGCTCGAGCTGCGTGGCAAGACGCTGCGCGAATGGGGCGAGCGAGAACTCGCCCAGGCCAACGACGAAAGCAAGAAAAGCAAAGAGCTGCGTCGCGCGGGTTTGCTGCGGCTCCGCGAGGCCGGCATCGCGTTTGAGAATCTCTCTGTACTCCGCTACGCCACCGCGAACTACCCCATCGATCTCTGGAATAGCGCCGATTGCTACTACCTTGGCCACAGCTACACGAACGCCGCTCGCGTGTTGAATGTCTACCTCCAGAACGAACCGGAACAGCGCAACGCGCAAGCACTCTTGCGCCTGGGTCAGGTGAGTCTGGCGGTGGGCCGAATCGACGAGTGCATTGCGGCGCTCCAAGAGTGCATCGAACTCTACGAACACGACAACGCGACCTACCAGGCCCGCATCGACTGTGCCAAGGCTTTCTGGAATCGCGGCGACGCGGCCGAGGCCGAGCGACTGCTGCGTGTCAATCTCTCCGGCAGCCAACTCGAACCCAAGAGCCCGGAATGGAAGGATTCGCTGTTCGCGCTGGGGCTTCTGTTGTTCGACCAGAGCCGCTACGAAGACGCGATCGGCACACTCGAAGAGGCGGTCGAGCGATATCCCGAAGATCGTCAGACGATGCAGGCGCGTTATGTCACCGGCGAAGCCTACCGCCGTTGGGCCGCCGAGCCGTATGAAAAGCTAAAAGACGCGCGGACCGCCAGCGAGCGCGTAAAAAATGAGCAGCTTGTCCGCGAGCGGCTGACCCTGGCCCTGCAGCAGTTCAAGCAAGTGCAAAGCAACATCACGTTGAAAATTCAGAACGTACAGGAGGACTCTCCTTACGCCGCGATGCGCCGCAATTGCTACATGCTCGAAGGCGCGTGCCTGTTCGATCTTGGCCGCTACCAAGAAGCGATCGAGGCCTACCAGAATGTCTCGTCGCTCTACCCGAATGAACCATTTGTATTGGAAACGTTTGTGCAAATCGCCAATTGCTGGCAACGGCTGGATCGTGCGGAGAATGCCCACGGTGCAATCCAACAAGCTCAGCTAACGCTCGAACACTTGCCCGGCGACGCCGACTTCGCCGCCACGACCGCTTTCAGTCGCGAGGAGTGGCGAATGCTGCTCAACAGCATGAACCAATGGTAGCCAGCCGAAACGGATCGCAAACAGTGCCCACGCTCTCAACGACACACCTGACCGATCTGATCCGTCGCAAGCACGATGTCCTCGTGCAATTGTGCGACGTCGGTCGTCGTCAGCAGGAAATCGTCGAACGTGGCGAAACGACCGCCTTGCTCGAACTGCTGGCCGCCAAGCAAACTATGATCTCCGTGCTGCAACAAGTCGAACGCGAGCTGGCTCCGTACCACGCCGAGGATCCGACGGAGCGAGTCTGGCTGGCCGAAGGTGCCCGCGAGCGCTGTGCCCAACAGGCGGCCGAGTGCAATCAATTGCTGGCCGCGATCGTTGAACTCGAACGCCACAGTGCCGACCGACTGGCCATTCGTCGCAACGACGTGGCGGCCCAATTGCGTCAGGTGCACGCTGCCGGCCACGCCCGCGATGCCTACGAGGCACAACGATGACAAGCAAAACAACACTCAAACTAGTGACCGCCGACGATGACGTTGCCGCCGCCGTCAGTATCACCGACGAAGCGTCGTTCGCCCTGCCGGACAAGAACGCAGACCTCGAAACCGTGCTCGCCGCCTGGCACACCGCCACGCTGCGGCTCGAACGGACCCACGAAACGCTCTGCGCCGAAGTGGCGCGGCTCAATAAAGAACTGGAACTGAAGAACCGTGAGCTGGCACGCAAGAATCGCCTGGCCGACCTCGGACAAATGGCCTCCCACGTGGCCCACGAGGTGCGGAACAACCTGGTGCCCGTTTCGCTGTATATGAGTTTGTTGCGACGGAGGCTGTCGGACGATACCGGCAGCTTGGACATTTTGGCCAAAGTGGAGGCAGGGTTCGCCGCCCTGGACGTGACCGTGAACGATCTCTTGAATTTCACCGCGCATCGCAATCCGCAATGGCAGACCTTCGTCGTTGGCGACCTCGTCGAGGAGGTCTGCGACTCCGTTGGTCCGCAGCTCGAAGCCCAAATGGTCGACGTCGAAATCGACGTCCCGCCCCAGACGCTCTTGACCGCCGACCGCGAGATGGTCCGCCGAGCGCTGATGAATCTGGTGCTCAACGCGGTCGACGTCATGCCCGAGGGCGGCGATCTGGTGATCACTTCCTACGACGGCGCGCGCGGCTTCGAGATCGAGGTCGCCGACAGCGGTCCGGGCTTGAGCGAAGAGGACCAACGCCGCGTCTTTGAACCGTTCTACACCACCAAGCCGCACGGCACCGGTCTGGGCCTGGCCGTGGTATACCACGTGGCGGAAGCCCACGGCGGCACGGTCACGGCCACCAATTGCCCCGAAGGCGGCGCCGCCTTTACGATCAAATTTCCGCGCAAGCAGATGCGAGCCGCCGCATGAACCGTTCCGCGAAGACAGACAATCCGTACCGCGTGCTGGTTGTCGACGACCACGCCCGGGCTCGCGAAAGCGTAGCCGACGTGCTCCGCTGCGCCGGCTACGAGGTTGCCATGTGTGCGAGCGCCAGCGAAGCGCTCGCACGCCTCGCGGAACGGCCGGTCGACGTTGTCGTCACCGACCTGCAGATGCCCGGCATGGACGGCCTCGAATTCATCTGCGAGATCGAACGCCGGCGGCTGGGCGTCCAGGTCTTGATGATCACAGCCCATGCGTCGGTTGCGTCGGCCGTCGACGCGATGCGGCACGGTGCGTTTGATTATCTCGAAAAGCCGTTCGATGCGCTGGCGCTCGAGCGCTCGGTGAGCCAGGCCTGCGAGCGGCGGCGGCTGATACCACAACCCACGAGCACCGAGCAGAAATCGGCCGCCACCCGTCAATCGCCGCGAATGATTGGTAGCAGCCGCGCGATCGAAGAGCTTCGCACTCGCACCGCCCAAGTCGCCGCCACCGACGAAACTGTGCTCATCTGCGGTGAGAGCGGCACCGGCAAGGAACTTGTCGCCCAAACGGTTCACGCGCTGAGCCGCCGTGTTGGTGGACCACTCGTGAGCCTCAATTGCCCCGTCCTTTCCACGCAGCTCACCGAAAGCGAGCTCTTCGGCCACAAGCGCGGCGCGTTCACCGGCGCCGAGGCCGATCGCACCGGCCGCTTCGAGCTCGCCCACGGCGGTTCGATCCTGCTCGATGAAGTCACCGAGATCGACCTTTCTCTGCAAGCTAAATTGCTCCGCGTGCTGCAGGAGCGCTCGTTCGAACGCGTCGGTTCCAGCGAAACCGTGTCGGTCGACGTGCGTGTGCTCGCCACGACCAATCGCGAGCTGCCGACGGAAATCGCCGCCGGCCGCTTCCGCGAGGACTTATATTTCCGACTCGCCGTCGTACCGCTCACGGTGCCTCCCTTGCGCGAACGCGGCGAGGATGTGCTCGAGCTGGCGGATCACTTTCTCGAAAACGCCTCGTTCCGCCTTGGCCGCGGTCCATTCGAAATCGCCGCCACAGCCCGCGAACTCTTGCTCGCGTACGAATGGCCCGGCAATGTTCGCGAACTACAAAACATTATTACCCGCGCCTGTGTGCTCAACACCGGCGCGCCGATCCGCTCCGACGAACTTCGGCCTTGGTTCGCCGCCGACCGCATTCA
>JANNTD010000404.1:0-3188 GCA_031403315.1 Planctomycetota bacterium | reverse complement strand
GGTCGCCCGGCAATTCGTTCCCAGGTGCAAACGTCGTCGCCAGATCGGCGACCGATCCGGATGCGCCTCACTTTTCTTGCGTATCGGACTATCTAAAATCCGGCGACGGCGCATTCGTGATTCCGGTTCCGCCCGGCAGCTACAAATTGTCGATCGCACGAATCAGACCCGGTTTCTACGAAGGGTCCAGTGTCGGACCATGGGCGGAAAGTAAGACCGATGTTTCATTTACCAAGCGGCCCAAATCCGGCACTCATCCACTGGCGGTCAGCGTCGCGGCGAACAACAGTGCCCCGGTGACTATTGAAGCGGACCTACTGCCATAGCGTCTGGCCGAAGCGGCGTCTCTGAGGCCGAAGTTTGCGGCCGAATCGCATCGCCGCATCCGCGTGAAGCGTCGCGTTTCTGAGGCTCCTTCCGCCTCTTCCATGCCCGTTTGTTGACACTTGCCGGTGTCGACGTTAGTCTAATAATAGTAGAGGTTTAGCGCTTTTCAAGAGCGATTTGCCGGGCGGCCGAAGAGGCGTCGGGGCGCGCCCGCCAGTCTTGGCGTCGCTGCGTTGCGCCGGTCCGTGGTGGCGTTCGATCTCTTGCTGTGCGATAAATGCAATCCGCTCTCGCGGTTCCGGAACAGATTTCTAGCGCGGTACGGCAATGGCAAAAAAAGACCTGGGCGAATTTCTCATCGAGCGACGCATCATCGGCAAGGATCAGCTTGCCGAGGCGAAGGCGCTTGCCAAGAACAACGGCGGCAAGGTGCACGATGTCCTCATCAAGCAGGGCTACGCGACGAGCGAACAAGTGATGCAGGCGATGGCCGACCTGCACGGCTACGAGTTCTTCGACCTCCGCGATGTGCCGATTCCGCCGCATGTGGTGGAGCTTGTGCCCGAGTCGGTGGCCCGCGAGAACGCCGTGATCCCCTTGGCCGAAGAAGATGGCGCGCTCAAAGTGCTGGTCAGCGATCCCTTCGACTACGAGACTTTCGAAAAACTGCAGTTCATCCTAAATCGCAAAGTCGACATCGCGCTCGCCACGCGCGAAAGTATTCTCGAAGCCATAAATCGCAACTACGGCCAGATGGGCGACGAATCGGCCGACTCGATGTTGCAGGAATTTACCGACACAGCGATCGACTTCACCGAAACGGAGGAAGGCCAGGACGGCGGCGCGGGCGAAGAGGTCGACGAACTGAGCGCCCCGATCGTGCGGCTCGTGCAGTTGATGATCGGCGAAGCCGTGCAGTTGCGGGCCTCCGACATCCACGTCGAACCATTCGAAGACAAGGTGCGGATCCGCTATCGCATCGACGGTGTGCTGGTGGAGCGTGACAGCCCCCCCCGGCGGCTGTTGGGTGCCCTGCTCTCGCGCATCAAGATCTTGGCCAAAATGGACATCGCCGAACGGCGTCGCTGCCAGGACGGTCGGATCAAAATCACGGCCGGCGGGAAGGAGCTCGATCTCCGGGTGAGCATGCTCCCCACGAGCCACGGTCAGTCGTGCGTGATGCGACTCTTGGACAAGGACAACATCAAGGTCGGCGTTCGGCAGCTTGGCCTGAGCGAAAAGGACTTCAAGACATTCCGCGGCCTCATTCGTCGGCCGAATGGAATTGTGCTGGTTACGGGGCCAACGGGTTCTGGGAAGACTACAACGCTCTACGCCGCGTTGAACGAGCTCAACCGGCCCGACCGAAAAATCATCACGGCCGAGGATCCGGTTGAATACTACCTGCCCGGCATCAACCAGGTTGAGGTAAAGCACAGTATTGGACTAGATTTTGCGAAGATCATTCGCGCGATGTTGCGGCAGGCCCCCAATATTATTCTGGTGGGGGAGATGCGCGATTATGAGACGGCATCGATGGGAATTCAGGCGTCTTTAACTGGACACTTGGTTTTCAGTACGCTACATACGAACGATGCGCCCGGTGCTGTTACGCGTATGGTGGACATGGGAGTACCAGCTTACCTGGTGTCCGGCAGCGTGATCGGAATTCTTGCCCAGCGTTTGGTGCGCGTGATTTGCTCCAAATGCAAGCAGCCTCACCAGCCAGCCGAGCGCGAATTGGAGGCGGCGGGGATCACGCCAGAGCAGGCCGCATCGGCCAATTTCATGAAGGGCAAAGGCTGCAACCACTGCGGCAACGGCGGCTATCGGGGTCGGCTGGGAATTTTCGAGTTGATGACGATGTCCTCGAAAATCCGCGAGCTCGCGTTCCAGGGCGCCTCGACTCAGGATATCCGCAAGGCCGCGATAAAAGGCGGTATGACAACACTTTACGACGACGGAATTCGCAAAGTGCTCGAAGGGATTACGACGATTGAAGAGGTCTTCCGGGTGTCCAAAAAGAGCGGTTGATGCGCGATTCGTCCGACTTCGGGCAGCCATTTTTGGGTGCTCAATTAGTATGGAGTAAGCGACGAGTGGACGCTCGGTTGGCGACGACCGGCGACAGCGACCGCGTTGCGTCGAACCAGATCCGGAAGGGCGCCCAGCGTCCAAGATTGGTCCCCACTCCGGCCATAACCGCAAGAATTGCGCAGAAAAAATCCTTGAGTCGACAGATTGGCAGGCGAATAATCCATTGGTCACACGGTGCTTGCGGCCGGGTGCAAGTTGCGGCGAGATCCTGGCGGAACTTCTCACACGCCATCAGGTTGCGCGGCAGCGGGAACAGCGGCATTGGGAACAGAGGATTTCGGGAAGAGCGGGTTGATGATAGCCGTTGGCCAACCACTTTCGTGGCGCCGGGGCAACGGCGTCGTCGGCGAGCCTTGAAGAGGCTTCCTTGGCCATGTGTCTGTCGAAAGACAGGCCTGTCGATGGACGGCACGTGCAATCGTTGGATGGCAGTGCGACAGGTACGTAGCTAAGGGAATATCGATCCATGGGAACACTTCTCATCGACAAGCTGCTCTCCGCTGCTGTGAAGCAGGGGGCCAGCGATCTGCACATCACGGTGGGCCAGCCGCCGGTGTTGCGGCTCCACGGCCGGCTCCAGCGGCTCAAGACGAAGGTGCTCGAACCGGCCGACACGACGGCCCTGATGAAGAGCATCACGCCCGAGCGCTGCCAACAGGAATTGCAAGAGACGGGCATGCCGCCGTATCGGTGGTAAAGTACGGATTTCCGGTCCCCGCCGCAAAAATGCAGACGCGTTTTTTCTCGAGGTGTCGCACGGCGCG
>JANNTD010000403.1:0-8457 GCA_031403315.1 Planctomycetota bacterium | reverse complement strand
CTTTTGCCCCAGGAACCAGCGGGCGTACTGCCATAGCGGGCCGCGAAGTTTCCAGGCGTGCAGCGGGTTGGCCATGTTGGGGCGGCGAATCCCCGCGGCCGCCAGCGCCTTGCCGATCGGCTCGAAATACTTCTTGCCGTGGTCCTTCACCAGCGATTTGAAGAAACCCATCGCCAGCATCTCGCCTTCGCCCTCGTAAATGCAGGGGGCGAGATACTCGTGAATGTTGTCGCCAAAGCTATGGCCATGCAGGAACGACCGGCCGCCATGCGTCTTCATGAAGAATTCCACCGCCGCGTGCTTTTGCGCCTCGCTGCCGAAAATCTTGGCCACGACGCACTCCATTTCGCCGCGGTAGCCGCGATCGATCAGCCCCGCGCACCAGGCCACCAGCGCATCGCAAGCCACGACGAGCCCCGCAAGTTCGCCGAGCCGCCGCTGCACCAATTCCCGTGTGGCGATCGTGGCACCATAAGTGGTGCGAAACTTGGCCCAGGGGATGATGCTCGCCATCATCAGCCGCATCGTGCCGGCAGAGTTCGCACAAAGTGACACCCGACCGAGGTTGAGCCCGTGGTAAGCGATCGTGAGCCCGTCACCCTTCGGCGCTGTGAGCAGATTTGCGGCCGGCACGCGGAAGTCGCGGAAGATGATGCCGCGGTTGTAGGTCTGCTTGAGGGCCCAAAGTCCGTACTTGCGAAGCTGGAAGTTTGCGTTTTCCACTTTCGGCAGTTCGACGATCAGTACGGCCGGCGCGTCGTCGATGAGGCACACCAGGCCGATCGTCCGGCCGGGCACGACGTTGGTGATGAATAGTTTCTCGCCGTTCACGATGTAGTCGTCGCCTTCGAGGCGCGCCGTCGTGCGTAGTGCGGTGAGATCGCTGCCTGCACAAGGTTCGGTGAGTGCGAACGCGCTCAGGCTTGAACCGCTGGCGAGCCCCGGCAGGAATCGCTGTTTCTGTTCCGCATTGCCGAAGGTCCGCACAGGGTCGACGGCGCCAATGCAACCGTGGACCGACGCCAGCCCGGCCACGGTCGGCTCGACGAGCGCCATCCGCGTCAGGAAAGGGGCGAATGAGCCGAACGGCGCTCCCGACCCGCCATACTCCTTGTCGACCAACAGGCCCCAATATCCGGCGGCGCCCAATTCGTCGAACACTGTCTCGGAGATTCGGCCCTCCTCGTTGAGCAGCGTGTGGCCGGCCATGTGCTTCTTCGCCACGGCGATCGATTCGTCCATCACCTGCTGCACGTCTGGCGGCGTCACCGACGGCGTGCTCGTGAACAGCTCGACCGGCACGCCCCGATCCCACACGGCGCGATGGACGGGGCTATTCACGGTCTGATACTGCGGCGCGAAAAGTGCTTCGACCTGGTCGTCAGCCGAGTCGATGGCACCAGTCCGCCGCGCCTCGTCGGCGCTCTTGCCGCCCAAGACGAGTGCCGTCTCGGCAAAGGAAGTGCCCTGTGGTGACTTGGTCGAAGTTGGTTCCGTCGCCATGTGAATTCCTCGAGAGTCCGTCTGTCCGTCGCTTGCGGCTTAGCGTTGCCGCGCGATACCTCAATTATAGTCGACGAATCAAGCCGCCGCGGTTGTTGCCCACAGGCGAACAGCCTATCATGATGGGCCATGTTCGCCCATGCGGATCGGCCGGCGAGCCGTTGGCTCACGGCTTTTTCTGGCCCTCGACTCTCGACCCTCGACTCCTCATGCACGACCCACGCATCGACACGCTCGCCGACTTGCTACTCGACCACAGTTGCCGCATCGAGAAAGGCGAAAAGGTGCTCATTGAAGCGTTCGACTTGCCGGATGCGAGCTTGGTGTGTGCGCTGGTGGAAGCAGCGACCGAGCGTGGCGCGGTGCCGCTGGTGTCGTGGAAGTCGAATGCCGTGCTGCGGTCGCTCTATCGCACCGCCACCGAAGAGAGCATGAAGCTCGCCGGCAAGCTGGAGAGCGACCGGATGGAACAAGTGCAGGCCTACGTCGGCATTCGCGGGGCGGCCAACAGCAGCCAATTCGCCGACGTGCCGCAACCGAAGATGGACCTCTATCAGCAGCACTGGTGGAAGCAGGTGCACACCGACGTCCGCATCACCAAGACCAAGTGGGTCGTGCTGCGTTACCCGACGGATTCGTTCGCCCAAGCCGCGAAGATGAGCACTCAGGCGTTCGAGGATTTCTATTTCGACGTTTGCACCGCCGACTACGCGGCGATGGAAGAAGCCCAAAAGCCGCTCGTGGCGCGGATGGAAGCGGCCGACCGCGTGCGGATCGTCGCACCCAATACGGAGCTCGAATTCTCGATCAAGGGTATCCCGGTGATCCCCTGCTCCGGCGACCGCAACATCCCGGACGGCGAAGTCTTCACAGCACCGGTCCGCGACAGCATCAACGGCAAGATCCGCTTCAACACGCCGTCGCGTTATCAAGGCATCGTCTACGAGAACGTCGAGTTCGAATTCAAGGACGGTAAGATCGTCCGCGCCAAGGCGAACGAGACGGAGAAACTTAACGCGCTCTTGGACTCCGACGAAGGCGCCCGCTACTGCGGTGAATGGGCGATCGGCGTCAACAACCGCGTCCGCGAGCCGATGCTCGACACGCTGTTCGACGAGAAGATCGGCGGTTCGTTCCACCTCACGCCTGGTCAGGCCTATGAAATTGCCGACAACGGCAACCGCAGCCGCATCCACTGGGACTTGGTGCTGATCCAGCGGCCCGATTACGGCGGCGGCGAAATCTGGTTCGACGGCGAACTGCTGCGCAAAGACGGCCGCTTCGTGCCGAGCGATTTGCAAGGTCTGAACGAAGGGCTGTAGGGTGGCATGCCTTCGCCGCGCAGAGGCCTAGGCATGTATTTTCACGCTCCAGCCATGCTTACGCGGCTGCGCTGCGAAAGCATGCCACCCATTTCACGGCCGCAAAATTGCTTCGATCGCCGCGAGTTCGTCTTGGCCGAACGCCCGATTTTCAAGGCAGGCCAGATTTTGATCGAGCTGCGCGACGCTGCTCGCACCGATCAGCACGGTTGTCACGCGCGAATCGCGGAGCACCCAGGCGAGCGCCATCTGGGCGAGCGACTGGCCACGACGTTGAGCCAGCTCGTGGAGCTTGCGGACTTTGGCGATGCGTTCGTCCGTCACCTGTTCGCGTTTCAAGAAGCCGTGCGGCTTCGCGGCTCGCGAGCCTTCCGGGATGCCCTCGAGATAGCGATTGGTGAGCAGTCCTTGGGCGAGCGGCGAAAACGGAATGCAGCCGATGCCGCGCTCGCCAAGCACGTCCAACAAGCCGCCCTCCACCCAGCGCTCGAACATCGAATACTTGGGCTGATGGATCAGGCAGTGGACGCCAAGGCGATCGAGAATGTCGCAAGCCTGATTGGTTTGCTCGGCCGAGTAGTTCGACAAACCGACGTACAGCGCCTTCCCCTGCCGCACCGCCGATTCGAGCGCGCCCATCGTCTCCTCGAACGGCGTATTGGGATCGGGCCGGTGCGAATAGAAAATGTCGACGTATTCGAGGCCCATCCGCTGGAGGCTCTGGTCGAGGCTCGAAAGCAAATACTTCCGCGAGCCCCATTCGCCATAGGGGCCGGGCCACATCAGGTAGCCGGCTTTGGTCGAGATCACCAGCTCGTCGCGGTATGGCCGGAGGTCGTCGCGCAGCATCCGGCCAAAGTTTTCCTCGGCCGAACCCGGCGGCGGACCGTAGTTGTTGGCGAGGTCGAAATGCGTGACCCCGCGGTCGAATGCCCGCCGCACGACGGCGCGGCCCGTCTCGTAGTCGTCGACGCCGCCGAAATTGTGCCACAAACCCAGCGACACTGCGGGCAGTTTGAGGCCGCTCCGGCCGCAGCGGTTGTAGAGCATCGACTGGTAGCGATCGGCATCAGCAACGTAGGACATGGTGCGCCTGGCTGGTTGATGGTTAGCGGTGCGACTGAAGCATGCGACTGCGTTCCATTGCGTCTTCCGCAAGGCGGATATATTGCATGTCGCCGGTGCCCGCATAGACCCGCTGCAAGATCACGCTCAGCGCCGTGTAGCTAAATGGGTCGTCCGGCGCAAGCTCGCACACCTTCTGGGCGTGCGTGACCGCCGCTTCATGATGGCCGAGCTTCTGCTCGACGATCGCCAGCGCCGAATGAGCCAGCGCGTAACTCGGATCAGCGGCGAGCGCCTCCTTGAACTTGGCGACGGCTTCGTCGAGTTTGCCTTCGTCTTTGAGTTTGTCCGCTTGATCGTAGAGCTCGGCGGCATCGGCCATGGGGGGATTCCTTTATCGGGCGCGAGGTCGGTGCCAGCAGCCAGCGGCGATTCACGCCGACCGCATGCACCCTCATTTCTGACCCAGATTTTACCACTTCACACCGTCCCCCGCCCATACGCCGGCGCCTCGCAAGATGGGAAAAATCGTTACTTCCGGCTAAGCCGGGATAATTGCCACAACCGATGAATCACACGGGCGAGGCCGAGCACCCGCAACTGCCCGGCCGCCGCCAACTGCCATCGTCGTTCACTCCTTCGGCGACGGCCCTTCTACCAGCAAAAGGACCCGCTTGTGTCGATTCACCCACTTGCTGCCGTCAGTCCGTATGCGCTAATTGGCAACCACGTGAAGATTGGCCCGTTCTCGGTAGTGGAGCCGGGCGTCGAAATCGGAGACGGTACGACGCTCGCCAGCCGGGTTGTGGTGCGAACCGGCACCTCGCTCGGCCGCGACAATATCGTCTGCGAGGGAGCGGTCCTCGGCGGCATGCCGCAGCATCTGCACATGCCCGAGTTTCCCGGCCGCGTAGTGATCGGCGACAGTAACGTGATCCGCGAGAATGTGACGGTTCACCGGGCGATGGAGGCCGACAAGGTGACGCAAATCGGCAACGGCTGCCTGCTGATGGTCGGCGCCCACGTGGCCCACGACTGCACGCTCGGCAACAACGTGATCCTCACCAACAACTCGATGCTTGGCGGACACGTGACGGTTTCCGACCGCGCGTTCCTTTCTGGCGGCGTGGCGGTGCATCAGTTCTGCCGCATCGGTCGCTTGGCAATGATCGGTGGCCTGGCGCGGATTCGGCAAGATGTGCCCCCGTATGTGACGGTCGACGGTGGCTCGACGATGGTCGTCGGCCTCAACCGCGTCGGCCTGCGGCGAGCCGGCTTCACGCAGCAGCAGATGGTCGACCTCAAGGATGCCTACCGCGTGATCTACCGCAACGGGCACGCCTGGGAAGAAATGCTCGACACGCTGCAGACGCAATTCACCGACGGTCCGGCCGCGGACTTCTTGACGTTTTTCCTCGGCGGCCATTCGCGCGGCTACGTCCAGGAACGCCGCACCCCGCCGGGTGCCACGGTTCGCATCGTCCGCGACGAACAGGAGAGCACCGACGAAAAGCCGATGCTCGTCGAAGCGGAGAAATTGGCGGGGTAGCACCGTTGGATGACGTAGGGTGGGTCGAGTCTCACGAGACCCACCATTCTCGCGCGGTCAGGGTGTGTCTCGCGGAGCTCGACACACCCTACTTGCCTGCGAGCGCCGCTTGAGCCGCCGCCAGCCGAGCAATCGGCACGCGGAACGGGCTGCATGACACGTAGTCGAGCCCGACCTTCTGGCAGAACTTGATCGAGTCGGGATCGCCGCCGTGCTCGCCGCAGATGCCGCACTTGAGGTCCTTTTTCACCGAGCGGCCCTTCTTCACGCCCATCTCGACCAGCTGGCCGACGCCGGCCGTGTCGAGCGATTGGAACGGATCGCGTAGCAGCAGCTCCTGCTTGAGGTAGTCCGGCAGGAACGTGTTGATGTCGTCCCGGCTGAAACCGAACGTCATCTGCGTGAGGTCGTTCGTGCCGAAGCTGAAAAAATCGGCCACCGCGCCGATCTCGTCGGCCGTGAGCGCGGCACGGGGAATCTCGATCATCGTGCCGACCGAGATGTCGAGGTCGCCCTTGTACTTCTTCTCGTCTTCAACGGCCCGCATCGTCGCGCGCACCTGATCGGCGAGCACTTCCAGCTCTTTGGCGGTGCCCACCAGCGGAATCATGATCTCGGCAATCGCGTTGATTTTCTTCGCTTTGCATTCGATCACTGCTTCGGTGATTGCTCGGACTTGCGTCTCGAGGATTTCCGGATACGTGACAGCCAGGCGGCAACCGCGGTGGCCGAGCATCGGATTCATCTCATGGAGCTGATCGACGCGGGCCTTCACTTCGGCCGCCGAAATGCCGAGCTCCTTGGCCATGATGGCCTGGCTCTTGGGTTCGTGCGGCAGGAATTCGTGCAGCGGCGGATCCAACAGGCGGATCGTCACAGGCAGGCCGTCCATCGCCTTGAAGATGCCGATGAAGTCTTTCCGTTGCAGCGGCAGGAGCTTCTTGAGCGCCGCACGGCGATCCTTCGTCGTCGTCGCCAGGATCATCGCCCGCATCGCCTGGATGCGTTCCCCTTCGAAGAACATGTGCTCCGTGCGGCAGAGGCCGATGCCCTCGGCACCAAAATCGCGGGCCCGCTTTGCGTCTGCCGGCGTGTCGGCATTCGTGCGGACCTTGAGCGTTCGGTACTTATCGGCCCAACCCATCACGGTAGTGAAATCACCCGAGAGCTTCGGCGTGTGCGTGCCGACGCTGCCGGCCATCACTTCGCCCGTCGAGCCGTCGATCGAGAGCGTGTCCTTGTGGGTAAACGTCTTGTTGCCGACCTTGATCTTGCGGGCCTTCTCGTCGATCGTGATCTGCCCCGCACCGGCGACGCAGCAGCGGCCCCAACCGCGGGCCACCACGGCCGCATGGCTGGTCATGCCGCCGGTGCTTGTGAGAATGCCGACCGCCTTGTGCATGCCGTCGATGTCTTCGGGGTTAGTCTCCTTGCGCACTAACAGCACAGCCTCGCCGGCGTTACTGCGTTCGACCGCTTCGGCCGCCGTGAACGCCAGTTTGCCGACCGCCGCACCGGGCGACGCGGGCAGACCGATCGTGAGCACGTCGGCCGATTTCTTCGCCGCTGGGCTGAAGCTCGGCAAGAGTAACTGCGTCAGGTCTCCGGCCGGAATCCGCTCGACCGCCGTCTTCTCGCTAATCAGCCCTTCCTTGACCATGTCGCAGGCGATCTTCACCGCAGCGGCACCGGTCCGCTTGCCGTTGCGCGTCTGCAACATGTACAGCGTGTTGCGCTCGACCGTGAACTCGATGTCCTGCACGTCCTTGTAGTGCTGCTCGAGCTTGTCCTTGATTTCAATCAACTGGTCGTAACACTTCTTGTTCCACTTGACCATTTGAGCAACCGGCTGCGGCGTGCGAATGCCGGCCACCACGTCTTCGCCCTGGGCGTTGATCAGGAACTCGCCGTAAAATTTGTTCTCGCCCGTGGCTGGGTCGCGCGTGAAGGCCACGCCCGTGCCCGAGTCGTCACCCATGTTGCCGTACACCATCGACTGGACGTTCACAGCCGTGCCCAACAGCCCCGTGATGTTTTCCACCTGCCGATAAGTGACGGCCCGCGGCTGCATCCAGCTCTTAAACACCGCCTCAATGGCGAGCTCCAACTGCTTGATCGGATCCTGCGGGAAGGACTTGCCGAAGTGCTTCTTGAAGATGGCTTCGTAGTCCTTGCAGAGCTGCACCATGCCTTCTAAGGGCACGTCGTTGTCGACCTTGGCGCGATACTTCTTCTTGATCTTGTCGAAGGCCACCTCGAAGTGCTCATGATCGACGTCGCAGACCACGTCGCCGTACATGTTGATGAGGCGACGGTAGGCGTCGTAAGCGAAGCGGTGGTTGCCGGTCGCGTTGGCGATGCCGACCACGGAATCGTCGTTGAGGCCGAGGTTGAGGATCGTGTTCATCATGCCCGGCATCGAGCGGGCCGCACCGCTGCGCACGGAGACGAGCAAAGGATCCTTCGAGTCGCCGAATTTCTTGCCAAGCTCCTTCTCGAGGGTGGCGATGTTCTTGGCCACTTCGTCCATCAAGCCGGTAGGCAGCTTACGGCCGCTTTTGTAGTAGAGATCGCAGACCTCGGTCGTGATCGTGAAGCCCGGCGGCACCGGCAGGCCGATGCTCGTCATCTCGGCGAGATTCGCACCCTTTCCGCCCAGCAGCTCCTTCTGATGGCCCTTGCCCTCGGTCTTGGTGCGACCGAAATAGTAGATCAATTTGGGAGGATGCCCGTTCGAGTGCGCCATGTCCGAAGAATCCTTGTGGGAAGAGGCATGCTTCGCTTTACGTTCCAAGCCCGCGGTTGCCATGTCGTTTCCACCTTCGCTGTCTTGAGATTGCCCGATCGACCCTGTCTTGAAAATTTCCAATCAATTACGATGACGAGCGCCCGGCAGGCTGTCGCGACTGTACGGGCTGGGAAAAATGCGTTGAATGCGAATCGATTAATGTATCTCCCGCGTCCGGCGGGCGTCAAGGCAAGTGATCCCGGCGAGAAATGTCCGCAATCAATCCGCAC
>JANNTD010000402.1:0-28904 GCA_031403315.1 Planctomycetota bacterium | reverse complement strand
CTCGGTCGGTTGATCGACTAGCCTGCAGCGCGGGTCAGCGATTGACTCTGACTGCGGATCTTCTCGATCTTGGCCTTGGTCTGGTCGTAGTTCTCGAATTCCATTCGATTGAGCGTCGAGCGGACGTCCTTCGTGAGCTTGTGTGCATCGTCCCAGGCCTTGATCGCGGCGGTATTCTCTCCAGCACCCAAATGGGCCACCGCCTTGTGGAAGTATTTCGCCGCGGACGGATTGTCGGTCAACGAGTTGTCGAGATCGCGAATTGCCTTCGGGTAATCTCCCTTGGCGGTGTAGACGACGGCCCGGGTGTCGAGAATGTCGGCTGTCGGCCCCAGGATTTGGGCCGCTTCGTCGACCAGCTTGAGCGGGTCGCCTGCCTCGGTTTCGTTGCCGGCGAGCGCCACGAGAAATGCCAGATTATTGAGCACGATGGCCCGCGTGACGCCGATCACGTCGTCGCGCGCCAGCAGCTTCTCGTAGATCTCCGCGGCAGCGTCGTAGTTCTTTTCGATGTCGTTGAACTCGGCCTGCAACATCAGCAGCGGAACTGAATCCGGATTCTCCAGCAGTCCGCGATCCAGCCAGCCCTGCAACTGGCTGTCGTATTTGTCACCCACGTCGTCACGGCGGGTGCGGACGACGCCAATCGCGACGCGGCTGATCGATTCGGTGAGCTCCGGCTTGTACACCGATTGCAGCAGTTTCAGGCTCTGGTCGACGTCGCGGTGTGTGCCCAGGAAGTCGGCCAAGGCGAGTACCTTGTTCGGATCGCGTGCGACGATCCTCCGGAAGGTGTCTTCAGCATCCTTTAGATCGCCCAATTTCACCAGCAGCGACGCCACGAACTCCATCATCGGAATCTGTTTCTCGTCGATTTTCGTCGGATCGGTGCCCTTGGGAAGCAAACTGAGCAGGTACGTCCGGACTTGGTCTTCTTTGCCGGTCTTGCCGCCCAATTCGGCCATCAATTGAACCGTCCGCACGTCGTTCGGGGCAATCTCTCGGAGCGCGGCCATCTGCCGCACGGCCGTGGCCAAGTCTTTTTCATTCCCGCGCTGCAGGATCATGTTAACATATTGCGCGCGAGCCTCGACCGACTTTGGATTCCGGCTGACCGTCCCCAACATCTGCGTTTTGCAGTTGTCCCATTCGCCCAGGGCGAAATAAAGCTGCCCGAGCAGCAAATCACTTTGCACGCTGAGCCGCTGATCTTTCTCGACCTGCTCGTACAAATTCTTGGCCTTGCGGCGCGAGATTGGATCGGGCCGGGCGGCAAGGATTTCCGCCATTCGCAAGCGATCCTCCGCGGGGAGGACGCCGCCTTGCGCATTGGAGGCCAGCAGTTTTTCCGCCTTGAGCAGTTGCTGATAGTCGCGCGTGGCAGCCAGCATTTGGGCGGCCGCCCGACGCGCCCACATCAGGTTCGGACTGCCGGCCGGCAACTTGCCGTCGGCACCGGCGTGCAGAATTTTGTTCACCAACGGCGTCGCTTTGACAAACTTGTCGGGCCGGGGGTAGTTCTGACTCAAATAGAAAGTCGCCAACTCTTGTGCCAGCGGCAAGTTCTCCGGTTGCGATTCGAGCGCCGTCAGGTACACGATCTCGGCGTTGAACCACTGGCCCATGATTTCGTTGCCCTTGGCCAGAACCGCGACGAGCTGATCCTCGGCCAAACCAAGCTGCGCCCGTTGCAGAGTCTGTCGGGCGCCTTCGATTTCGTTTTGCATGACTTGGAAGGTCAACAGCGCGAGCCAGGTCTGGGGAGTTTCGGGACTGAGTGCCACGGCCTGCTCGAGCGCGTCGCCGGCCTGGCTCGTCAACTCCTTGCGGCGTGCGTCGCTGAGATCGGGAGCGGCGCTCGCACGGGTCAGCATTTGGCCCAGCGCCAATTGCCGATCGGCGGCCTTCGGGTCGGCCTCCGCGTACTTGGCGATCACTTTTACCGCGTCGTCGACGTCGCCAGTATTGAACAAGACCTCGGCATAGACTTGCCCCAAATCGCCTTCGCGGACGGCTTGAGGCAACTGCTCGATCAGTGTCTTGGCCGGCTCAAAACGCCCCCGGTTCAACAACAGGCGGACGTGCTGCAGCACGGCGTTGCTGCTCGGACGGCCCAATTCCTGCGCCTTTTCGAAGTGCTTGAGTGCATCGTCTTCTTTGCCGTCGAGCAAGTCGACCTCGGCACTGACGAGTTGCAGCTCAAACCAATTCGGCCGCTCCTTGATCGCCTTTTCCGTGAGTTGGCGGACATTGGCGAGCGCTTCCTTGTCCAACTGCCCGCGGCGGATGAGCGACAGCGAGCGACGGGCCTCGGCGTACAGCCAGTTGCTGTCTTCCTTGGTGCCGACCACTTTCAGAATCTGATCCTGGGCGTCTTTCATCGCCACGTCATCGTTGGCCTCCAGCGCCAGCGAGAAGATCGCCACTCGCGTCGGCAATTCGCTGGGCCGCAGGGCCGCCACGCGTTCCAGGCTCGCTTTCGCCTCATCGCGCATCCCGATCGACAAGTAGCGTCCAGCCATTCCATTCCAAAAGGCAACCTGTTCGTTCTCATTCCAGGTGTCGGGAATCTTGCTTAGTGCCGAGAGTTCGGCTTTCAATTTGTCGTCGTCGCGATTTTGTTGGTTCAGCGCGATCAGGCAATCGATTCGATCGAGTCGCAGGTCCGGTTTGTCGCCGAACTTCTCCCCGACCTGATCGAGCAATCGCAGCGCTTTCGCCGGACCCAGCTTGGGGTCCTCGGCCCGCAGGAGGACAACTGCAGTCCGCTGGATGTCGAAGTTTTCGGGGTCCTTCTGGCGGCCGGCTACCAGGCGTTTACGGGCTTCCGCAAAATTCTCGCGCGCGAGCATCAACCGCGCCCAAAACAGATCCAGCGCGGCGCCCTCGATCTTGCGATCTACGGCCAATTTGGCCAGGTCTTTGTCGACCTCTGTCCAATCCTGCGCAGCCTTTGGCTGCTGCATGATCTCGGCAACTTGTGCGTCCAAGTCGTCGGTTTCGGGATTCTTTTCGCGGCGACCCTGCATCAGTGCGATGCGCTGTACGCCTGCTTTCGCGGGCTCGTTCGACAAATTGCGTGAAAGTACACTTTTGTAGGCCGACTCCGCCTTATCGAGTTGACCTGACTTCTCGTACGCCAGTCCGAGTTGATTGCCGATCTGGTCGGCATACGGCCCGCCTTAACCCATCTTGGGTTGAAGCTCGGACAGCGCTTGGCTGGCCTCGTACCATTTGTTCTGGCTGAGCAGGATTCTGGCCTCGAGCCATTCGATGAGCACCTCTCCGAAGCCGGCTTTGCGCATTTCGACCTCAGTGCGGCGCACGCCCGGAATGTCATTTTCCATGAATTGCAGCTCGGCCTTGTAAAACAGCAGGTTTTGCGCTTCATTGGCCGGCACCGCCTTCAAACCTTCGTCGACGAACTTCAGGGCCTCGCCGTACTTCTGCTCCTTCATCTCGAAGCCGGCCAGTCCTTGGTAGAAGCGCGAGTCCTTCGGATGCTCTTTCTTGCCGGCCTCCATCAATTCGCGGGCGCGGTCGGTTCGCTTGTTGATCTCAGCGCGTGCCGCCATGTTCAACAGCACATCGGCATCTTTCGGCGCGAGCTGATAGGCCTTATCGATGTCGCGTTGTCCGCGATCGGGCTCGCCGACGTTGACGTAGTATTGGCCGCGCTGCAGATATGCCGCCGGCAGCTTCGGGTTCTCTTTGATCATTTGATCCATCACCCGGTCTGCTAACTCCGGCTTGTCCTGGACCGATCGCAGCAAGGCGGCGCAACTCGCGTAGACCGACGCGTCGTGAGGCGCGAGGGCCTGCTGGGCGTCGAACTTGTCGGTCTTTTCGTCATAGCCGATCAGTCTTTGGCTCTTGGCGAGCGCCCCGTCGGGGCCATCAAATTTCCGCGCCCGCAGCAGGTATTCCAACTGCTTCACTTGCAACTCGGAGTCGTCCGGGAACTTTTCCAACATCCGACCGAGGTGGTCGAGGGCTTGCTGCGTCTGTCCGATCCGGCCGTACAATTCCACGAGTCGCTTCTGCAGCGTCTTTTCCTCGGGCATTTTCCGCACGATGTCTTCCAAATAGTTGATCGCCCGGCCCCAATCCTCGGGTTCGACAACGGGTTGCTCCGTGACGTCGATCCACAGGTTTCCCAGCTTGCGGCGAACTTCATCGTTGTCGGGCTTGATCGAAAGATAATTTCCGAATTCCCGCGCCGCAGTGTGGAGGTCGCCTGCTTGCTGCGATTTCTCTCCGGCGGCGATCAGCGTGTCCGCGTTGCGGTTGATTTGAAAGAGCCACAATCCGTACGTCGCGGCCGACACCAACAGAGTGCCGACGACGAGTCCGATGAGCAGCCCAAAGTTAACGCGATATTGTTGCATTTCTATTCTCGGGATAAGTTAGATCAACCGGCCGATTTTCCTGACCTGAGTCGCCTGATTTCCATTTGACCCGCGCTGTCCGCGGTTGGTCAATCCGGCGGCCGGAAGCGTTTCGTTGCGGCCTCGATGGGGACGTTAATCTCGCGGCTCGGGATGATAGCGGGATGAAGATTTACAGGTGCTTGGCGTCGGGCAGTCGCCCGACCAAAGCCTGAACCGGCGATCGTTCAGGGTTCCATCTGGAAGTTGGGACAAGAACGCGGCAATCCGTTTGCCAGCGTGCGCCGTCTACGGAAGCGGCGCGAACTCATTCCGGCCGACCGGCGACTTGCGAGTCCGAAGACGCGCCACATCACCGGGCTACGATTTCCAATACTACATCCAACGCGACGATCACCTCCGCACCCGCCGCCGCATCGCTCGCGCGGCTGGCGACGAGCCTGATTTTATCGTATCCGGATGGGGCTGGGTGTCAACGAACTGGCCAATCCCCCTGGTTTTACAGTCGCTCTAATCGCTAAAGTCGGAGACCGATCGCCGTCGGACAGGTCAAAATATACGCTGCTCAGCGGATTTCGAGCCGCAGCGGCCGGGAGAGAGTCGCCGCGGGACCCGAGCTCTCCGCCTGCAAAGTGACCGGTCCCCGACCAAACGTCGCAGCCAGCACCTCGATGTCGCCAGCGGCACCCTGGAAGCGGGCTACCTCGCGGCGATTTTGCCGCACGACGATCGACGTTGCTCCCGCTTGCCGAGCCGCGATTCGCACTTGGTCGGTTGCCGCAATGGACTGTGATGAAACGGTGAATTCCAACTTCTGCCCGTGGTTGTTCACGACGATCGGCAGAATCAGACGCCCGCGCGTTTCAATCGCGTCGGCGTTGACGGCCACGATCCGCAACTCGTGATATCCGTCGGGAAGTTTCGTGGTGTCGAGTTGCGGAGCGCGGCCCGGCGCGAAGCGCGACACCAGTCGGCCATCGACGAAGAGTTCAAGCGTACCCACGCGCTGGAGCGGCACAGTCGTGGCGGTTGCTTTGATCGAGAGCAGGCCTTTCACTTCTTGCCCCGCTTTGATCCCTTCCACCGTGACCTGGGGTGCGACGGCAAACGGCTGACAGAGCGGATCGCCGACGACCAACAGCATGTAAGGCCCGGACACCGACTGATAAAACGACTCCGCCAGCGAACAGCCGCGGGCGTAGTGAATGAAAAGCGACGGCAGCGGGAACTTCGACTGGAGCGCGAACGGCTCGAACACGGTGCCACTCGCGCCGGCTGCGCCGGCGCGAAGGAAATCGGTCAAAGGCGTCTGTCCGACGTCGACAGTCAACACCCCGCCTAAGCTCGTGAAATGATCGCAAATCGCTCCGGGCACGAGCGTCGAACCCGAACTCGCGAAGTCAAACGTCCGGGTGCCGGTCATGATCCCGAGCACGTCTTTCGCGCCGATGGGTAGCACGCCGGGCACAACGACCGCCGAGCGGCCCATTCGCTTGAGTTGAGTTACCGCGGCGTCGTAGCAATTGTGCCGAGTCTGCGAGCGGACGTCGTTGTTCTTCATGTAGTAGAAGGTGCCGCGCGGCCGAGTTCCGTCTGCGTCGACAGCTCGCTTCAGGTACGCGAGCACCTCATCGACCGTGTTGCCCCGTCCCGTCGTGACGCCGAGCATCGTCGACAGCAGATACGATTGTCCCTTCGACCGGTCGTTCGTCCGGCCGCCGTCGGCCGTCCAGAGATACCGCGCGTGAAAGCCGCGCGAATCCACCTGGCTCAGTTTCTGGCACTGCACGAAGTTGTCGCGGTCGTTTGGTGATACGTACCAGTTGACGACGGGCAACGTCATCGCCGGGTTCTTATCGCGCACGTATTGCCAAAGATAGGTAGCCCCGGTGCACGAAGCCCAAGGACGCGTGGGTGCCACGAATTTTGTTTCGGGCATGAGCGACTGGAGGTTGACCTTCCAGGGGAAATCGCTCGAGTAAACCACGTAGTCGATCTGCGCCGAGAGGCCGCGCTCGCCGATCGCCGTGATGGCCGGTTGGAGAATCCGCTCGGCAAAGTATTTGCCCTGGCACCCCTCGAGCCCACCGCGCCAATCGACGTACACCACGTTGATTGCCGGGACGTCGCGGAGCGCGATGTAGTGGTTGGCAATCGTCTTGGAACCGAGGCTGTTGGAATTCACGAGCAGCAGGACGTTTTCGGGTCCGCCGCCGGCCCAGGCGCAACTTGCGGCCGCCGTGGCGAGAATCGCCAACCAGTACCGCAGCAGGCCAAGTTGAGTCGAGAGCATTTTTGATCGCACCAAATGGGGTGCCTTGGTTGTAAGTCCCTCGCGCAAGCGTCGCAACCCGACCGCTGTCTGAGTTTTCAGGTGCCGCATGAGATGGTCTCGGCTTTCCCCACGCGCGCTTCCCCGCGATAATGGCATGGACCACTTCATTGTCAGGCGGCTCCGGCGAACGGCGGGCATCTTCTACGCATTGGTTGCATCATGAGTTCCCTGACTTTCGACGATCGTCGCCCCGCTCCGCAGCCCGACCAGCCTGAGATCGTGTTTGCCGCTCAAGAGGTCACCAAGACATATCACATGGGCGAGGTCGAAGTGCAGGCGCTGCGGGGCGTCGACTTGGATCTGTACGCCGGCGAGTTTGTCGTGCTGTTGGGGCCGTCAGGGAGCGGCAAAAGCACGCTGCTCAACATCCTGGGAGGTCTCGATGTTCCCACCAGTGGCCGCGTTTTCTATCGCGGCGACGAACTCACCGAATTCGACGATGCCGCGCTCACCCGCTACCGCCGCGAGAACGTCGGCTTCGTGTTCCAGTTTTACAATTTGATCCCGAGTCTGACGGCCCGCGAAAACGTCGCGCTCGTGACCGACATCTCGCGGCACCCGATGAATCCGACCGACGCGCTGGCGATGGTGAATCTGACCGATCGGCAGAATCACTTTCCGTCGCAACTCTCCGGCGGCGAGCAGCAACGCGTAGCCATCGCGCGGGCCGTCGCCAAGAACCCGGCCGTGCTCTTGTGCGACGAACCGACCGGGGCGCTCGACGTCCACACCGGCATCTTGGTGCTCGAAGCCATCGCGCGGATCAATGTCGAGCTGCGGACTACCACGGCCGTCATCACCCACAATGCCGTGATCGCCGAAATGGCCGACCGAGTGGTTTCGATTTCCGACGGCAAGATTGTCCACGTCGAACGCCGGCAACACAAAAAGTCCGCGTGCGAACTGACTTGGTAGAAGTGGAGTTGAGAGTTGATAGTCGAGGGTCGAGAGTTGATGACCAGTCTGCTAAACCGCAAGCGGAAGCGACGCTGGGTGAAGAATTATTGCTTTTGACGGTTTGCGCTATGACACTTCGACTGCCCGTTATTCTGGTTCTCGACTCTCAACTCTCGACCTTTAACTCTCAACTACCATGATCAGCTCCCTCGATCGCAAATTGCTCCGCGACATGACGCTGATGAAGGGCCAGGTGTTTGCGATCGCGCTGGTGGTCGCGGCCGGCGTCGCCACGTTCGTCAACTCGCGCACGATCCTGCATTCTCTGGAAGTCACGCGGGCCACGTTCTACGAACGCTACCGCTTTGCCGAGGTGTTTGCCCGCGTGAAGCGCGCGCCGGATGCGATCATCGACCGGCTCAAAGAAGTGCCCGGAGTCGCGCAACTGGAAACGCGGATCGTTGAGAGCGTGACGCTCGATGTGCCAGGCCTCGATGAACCCGCCGTGGGACAGCTTATCTCGCTGTCGGTCACGCGCGAGCCGGCCCTCAATCAGGTCTATATCCGCCGCGGGCGCCAGCTTTCGTTCGGCCGCGACGACGAGGTGCTCGCCAGCGAGGCGTTCGTCGAGAAGAACGGCATGGATGTCGGCGACTCGATCGTGGCCATCATCAACGGCAAACGAAAGTCGCTGCAGATCGTCGGCGTCGCGTTCTCACCGGAGTACGTGTTTCAGATCAAGCCAGGCGACATGCTCCCCGACCCGAAACATTTTGGTATTCTCTGGATGGGGCACGAAGCGCTCGCCTACGCCTACGACATGGACGGTGCGTTCAACGACGTGACGTTCAGTCTGCAGCGCGATGCCTCGGTCGAGGAAGTCATTTTCCGAGTCGATCGATTGCTCGATCGCTACGGCGGGCTCGGCGCATTCGCCCGCAAGGATCAGCTTTCGCACCTGCTACTCGAGAGCGACATTCAAGGCCTCAGAACTGTGGGACTGCTGGCACCGACGATTTTCCTCTCGGTGGCCGCATTCTTGCTCAACGTGGTGATGACGCGGCTCACCAGCCTGCAGCGCGAGCAAATCGCCGCTTTGAAGGCGTTCGGGTACTCGAACTTGCAGATCGCCTGGCATTTCTTGAAGTTCGTGCTGCTGATCGCCATGGTCGGCGGCGCGATCGGCACGCTCGGCGGCATGTGGCTCGCGCACGACTTTACCAAGATGTTCCTCCGCGTCTACCAGTACCCGGAGTTGATCTTCCGTGTGCGGCCCAACGTGGTGGCGAACGCGATCCTGGTGGCCGGCGGCGCGGCGATCGCCGGGTCGTTCGGTGCGATTGGGCTTGCGGTGCGTCTGCCACCCGCGGAAGCGATGCGCCCGGAGCCGCCCGCGCACTACGGTCCGACAATCCTCGAACGGATCGGGCTGGGGCGCTTTGTGTCCAACGTCGCCCGCATGATCCTCCGCCAGCTTGAACGCCATCCAGTGAAGACTTCTTTCTCGCTCGTCGCCATCGCCATGTCGGTGGCGATCGTGGTCGTCGGCAATTTTGTTCGCAACTCGGTCGACAAGGTGATCCAGACGAATTTCTACGACGTGCAACGGTTCGACCTATCGCTGGCGATGGTCGAGCCGGTGTCGGTCGACGCAATTCATGAGTTGGCCGCGATGCCGGGAGTCTTCGAAGTCGAGCCACGGCGTTCGATCGCGGCCCGGCTGCGATCGCAGAATCATTCGCGCCGCGTCGGCATCATGGGTCTGCCAAGCGATAGCCAGCTGTTGCGGTTGGTCGACAAATCTGGCCAGGTGACGCAATTGCCTTCCGACGGGCTCGTCCTCTCGCGCAAGCTGGCCGACGTGCTGCATGTGAAGGCCGGCGATCTCTTGCGCGTTGAAGCATTGCAGGACAAGCGGCCAACGGCCGACGTACCAATCGTCGCCCTGATCGACGACATCGCCGGCTTGAACGCCTATATGAACATCGAGGCGCTCAACCGGCTGATGCGCGAGGGCCCGCGCGCGAGCGGTGCGCTGTTGACCACCGACCCGCTGTACCGACCCGCCATTTACCGCAAGCTGAAAGAAACACCCGCGATTGCCAGTGTCTCGGTGAAGCAGGCGTCGGTCGACAGCTTCAGGAACACCGTCGCCAAAAACATGCTCCAGATGCGGATGATTAACCTCACGTTTGCCATCATCATTGCGCTGGGGGTCGTCTATAATGGGGCCCGCATCTCGCTCTCCGAACGTAGCCGCGAGCTAGCCACGCTCCGCGTGATCGGCTTTACGAAGCGCGAGATTTCGACGATCCTGTTGGGCGAGATTGGCACGATCACGCTCTTGGGCATTCCGTTCGGATTGTTCCTGGGCTACTGGTTCGCGCGAGGATTGACTTATTTCCTGGACCAAGAAGTGTTTCGGTTCCCATTTGTGATTTCCCATTCGACGTATGGATTGGCCGCGGGCGTGGTGCTCGCGGCATCGGTCGGCTCCGCGCTGTTGGTCCGCCGCCGATTGAACGACCTCGATTTAATCGCCGTCTTGAAATCACGCGAGTAAATCAATGACACTCTCACAATATTGCGTCTTTGCGCGCACGAATGTGTTGGATTGAATGGCGAAAGTGTGATGCGGAATATCGGTAGTAAGCTGTTCGTGCTGGTGATCGCGGCCCTGGTGGTCGGCGGGCTGGGTTATGCGTTTTGGCCCGAGCCGGCGGAAGTCGATCTGGCCGAAGTCGCACGTGGCCGTTTGCAAGTGACGGTCGACGAGGACGGCAAGACGCGGATTCGTGAAAAGTACGTTGTCTCCGCGCCGCTCATCGGCCGGCTCTTGCGGATCGACATGGAGGCGGGCGACCGGGTGGACGCCGGCAAGACGCTGCTGGCCTCGATCGAGCCGCGCGATCCTGAACTGCTCGACGCGCGGACTGTCGCCCAGGCGGAGGCGCGCGTCCGAACCGCCGAAGCGACGCTCAAGAAAATGGAACCGACGTTGGAAACAGTGCGCGACGCCCAAGCGTTTGCCGAAGCCGAGATGACCCGTGCGCGCAAGGCGGCGGTGGGCAACGCGATCTCGAAATCGGAATTGGAAAGCGCCGAATTCGACTATCGCCAAAAGAGCGAGGAGCTGCGCTCGACGCGAATTCAAGAAGAAATCGCCCGCTTCGAACTCGAACAGGCGGAAGCGGCGCTGTTGCGGACGCGGCCGCGTGAAGCGGATGCAACCGGCGGCGCCACCGACGGGAACGGCGGCTGGACGTTTACGATCTATTCGCCGATCAAAGGCAGCGTGCTCCGCGTGCTGCAGGAAAGCGCAGCGGTCGTGAGCGCCGGCACGCCGCTGTTGGAGCTCGGCGACCCGCGCGACTTGGAGGCGGAGGTCGACGTGCTCTCGCGCGATGCGGTGAAAATTCACCCCGGCGCGCGCGTGCTGTTAGAACACTGGGGCGGCGACAAGGAACTGCAAGGCCGCGTACGATTGGTCGAGCCGTCTGGCTTCACGAAGATCTCGACGCTCGGTGTCGAGGAGCAGCGCGTGAACGTGATCGTCGACTTCGTCGATCCGCCGGAATCCCGCGCGACGCTTGGCGACGGCTTTCGCGTCGAAGCCCGGATCGTCATCGACGAAGCGGATGATGTGCTCAAGGTGCCGACCAGCGCGCTATTTCGGGTGGGGAAACGATCGGCTGTGTTCAAGGTGGTGGACGACGTGGTACACGAGCAGATCGTGCAGATCGGCCGGCAGAACGGCCTCGAAGCAGAAGTCCTGGAAGGTCTCGCCGCGGGTGACCAGGTCGTTATTCATCCCAGCGATCAAATCGAAGCGGGCGTTCACGTCCGGCAGCGATAACAAGTCTCTTCGGTATCCCTGCAACGGTTGTAGTGATTACGCGTCTCGAACGGCAACGTTCGCTCCTCCGAGACGTTCGTGAACTACACTTTCTCAACAGCGTTGCGCAGCGTGGCGCTTGGAAGGGGTCATTCAATCGGTGTCGAAGCGGCGCCGGTGGGTCGCCCGTTCCATCTCCGTGGTTTGTCGTCACAGGGGTGCGAATCATGTCCCGTCCTCAACGTCGTCAAAAGCTTATCGACTCCAAAGTGCAAGGTGCGCTCGCACGTCGCATCATTTTCCATTGGCTGGTATTCCTGGCTGTGGCGTCGGCCGCGGCGCTCTTGTTGCAAGTGTTGTCCGATCCGTTCCGACCGACCGGCGAGCACATCGAGAATCTGTGGTTCACGCACGGGCCATTCCTGGTCGTGATGGTGTTCCTGCTGCCGGTGTTCGTGATCGACACGGTCAAGATCAGCCACCGCTTCGCCGGCCCGATCTACAGCCTCCGCCGCACGATGCGTGAGGTCGCCGACGGCAATCCGCCGCGCAAGCTCAAGTTCCGCGAGGGCGATTTCTGGCACGAACTGGCCGACGACTACAACGCGATGATCGCGCGGCTCGCGCCGAATACTACCGAAGAGAAATCGTCGACGGAACACGATTCGCCGGTGCACGTGGCCGACTGATTGCCGTACCGCTTGTCCCCAAAAGACTATGTGCAAAGAACATCGCCAAAACCGTCCAACAACTTGCCGCCGGCGTCGCGGCGTCGCGGCCGTCGAGTTGGCCGTCTGTCTGCCAATCGTCGTGCTGCTGGTGATCGGCACGATCGAAGCCTGTTCGATGGTTTTCCTCAAGCAGTCGCTCGCGGTTGCGGCCTACGAAGGAGCCCGCACAGCCATTGTCCCAGGCACGACGAAAGCCGACGTGGATGCCGCGTGCCAACAAATTTTGACCGACCGCAATGTAAGTGGGGGCACGGTGACGGTGAGTCCTGCGAACTTCGACGCGCTCAATCCGGGCGACTTCGTCAATGTCACGGTCAGCGCCCCGTGCAGTTCAAACTCCGTCGTTCCCATTACGTTTTACAAGGGCCGTACGCTGACATCGACGGCCTCGATGATGATCGAATTTTGACGTACCCGAACTCTTTTCTCCGTTGACTCACTCCGAGGTGCCCTCATGCACAAACACAATCGTCGCGTTTCCGCCCGCCAGCGCCGCGGGGCCATGTTGGTGTTCATCGCCGTTTGCTTGCCGCTGCTGGTCATCATGGCCGCGTTCGCGATCGACGTGGCGTGGATGCAGTTGGCACGTACGGAGCTGCGCACGGCGACCGACTCGGCCGCCCGCGCCGGTGCAAAAGAGCTGAGCCTCAAGCAAGACACGACTGCCGCGCGGACCAAGGCCAAAGCCGCTGCGGCGCGCAACCTCGTCGCCGGCCAGCCGCTGGTGCTGGCTGATGCCGACATCCAAGTCGGGAAGTCCGTTCAGGTTGGAACCGGGCGATTCAACTTCACCAACGGCGCCGCCAGCCCAAACGCAGTTCGCGTGTCGGGCAAGCGAACGACCGATTCCAAGAGCGGTCCGGTCGACCTGGTGTTCTCAAAAGTGCTGGGCGTCGAGACGTTTGAACCGGTCGAGACGGCCACTTCCACCCAGCTCGACCGCGACATCTGCCTCGTGGTCGATCGCTCGGGATCGATGATGTGGACGCTCACCGGCGGTTCGAGCTACCCCGCGGGCACCAAGGAATGCGACAAACCGCATGCGACGCAAAGCCGCTGGGGCGCGCTGGCGACCTCGGTCGACGCCTTTTTGACCGAATTGGCGACCACGGTGCAGGACGAGCGCGTCGCGCTCGCCAGCTACTCGAGCAACACCAAGGAGTGCGGCAACACGTACAAGATTTCCCAGCTTGACTCGGATTTGGTGAGCAGTTACTCCACCATTCGCACCAAAATGACGAACATCGGTAAGAAGCCGGTTAAAGGCAGCACGGCAATCTCCGCCGGCCTGAATGAGGGCATCAAGGTGCTAACCGGTGCAAAAGCTCGCCCCTTCGCCGTGAAGACGATCATCCTGATGACCGACGGCATTCACAACTTGGGGCCGGAACCGATTATTTCGGCGAAGGACGCGGCCGCCAAGAACATCACGGTTCACACGATTACTTTCAGCGACGATGCGGACATCAATCGAATGGAGGCGGTGGCTGCGGCGGCGAACGGCAAGCATTTCCATGCCACTAGCCAAGCCGAGCTGACGGCCATCTTCAAAGAAATCGCCGCCACGTTGCCGGTGTTGACCACCGAATAGTGAACGTCTTCGAAGAACTCAAATTCAGGGTGCATTGATGGAAGCAAATCCGCCTCGTGGAAACCGTCGACGCTGGATTCTCCGTTCGCGCCGCGGAGCCACGGCCGCCGAATTCGCGCTGACCGTGCCGGTATTCATCCTGTTTCTGTTTGCGTCGTTCGAGTTCGGCTGGCTCAACGTGCTGCGGCACACGTCGGACAACGCGGCGTACGAAGCCGCGCGGCATGCGATGGTGCCCGGCGCCACCGCCGCGGAAGCCACAGCCAAAGCAAATTCGATCTTGAATGTCGTCGGTGCGCGGGATGCCGTCGTCACGGTCAGTCCCTCGACCATCACTGCAACCACCGACGCAGTCACCGTCTCGATCGACATTCCGCTCAAGACCAATGGGCTGGTGGTTCCGAAGTTCACCGGAAAAAAGACGCTTCATAGTGAGGCGACGATGCGGACGGAGCGAGCGCAGTAATCGCGGCAATCTGAGCTAAACCGCAAGTCGCAGGCCCGCTGCGGTGGTCGAGCGGAGAGGGCGAACGAGCGCGCCGAGAAGCGGCGTGAGCGCGAACAGAACGAGCGCGCCTGGCTCTGGCACGGCGGTTGATCCAGCGCCGCCGCCCGCGCCGGCGCTCTGGCCGAAGTGGTTCTTCCAGACCGCGTAGTCGTCGGCGTCGATCGAGCCGTCGCCATCGCCGTCGGCGGGCAGATTGCTTCCCACCGCATTCATCGAGTCCCGCCAGAGGTTGTAGTCCGCGGCGTCGACCACCCCATTGTCGTTGTAGTCTCCCGGAATCCCGACCGACAGCGTGACGCTACTCGATCCGTACGCGACGCTCCAGTTGTATCCGTTGGGTGCGACCAGCGCGTCGAACGAGCCGCTGATGCCGTCGGTGGCGGTGATGATGGTGAACGTGTTGCCGACGCTCGGCACGAAGGGTCCGCCGCCGAGATTCACGAGCGAAATAGCGAGTGTCCCGGCGAGCGCGACGCCGCCGTCGACGACAAGCTGATCGTATTGGGTGGCCGCCGTCAGCCCGCCCAGTTCGATGGCGAGCGTCCCGGCGGAATCGCTGGCGAACCGCCCTTCAATTTCGAGTGCGCCGACGCCGTTGCCCGGCGCGACCGTTCCGCCGCGGTTTTCGACCTGGCCGGGAATAATCCCGCTGCCGGTCGCGATCAAGCCGGATCCGCTCAAAGTACCGCCCGTGATCTCGACAAATTGCGCGTCAAGCGTGGCGCTTAACAGCGTGACGCCGCCGCCCGTCTCGATGTTCATACCGGAGAAGGTTGTCAGCGTGACGCCGCTGTTGACTTCCACGGTCATCGATTGGTTTGCGGAGCCGGACACGTTCAATTCCCAGACCATCGCGTTTGCCGCGACCACCGCCATTTGATTGCCGCCAGAGACATGCCGGACGTTGGCGACGCCGAGCGTCGTGGGCGGGGCACCGCCGTTCCAATTGCCGCCGGCGCCGAACGTGCCGCTCGCGGCCGCGGTGGCCCAAGTTTTTTGCGTCGTCACCGGATCACTGATGTAAAGGCTTGGTCCATTTCCGCCGCCACCGATCGTCGGAACGGGGTCAATCACCACATTGCGGCCAGAGAGCAGATTGGTTCCGACGATGCCCGGCACGTTGTTACCCGGATCGGCCGGATTCACGACGTCGAACACAACAATCGGCACGTTGGTCAAGGTGACGTTGCCTCCTACGGCGAAAATTGTGAACTCATCGGCGAAGAATCCAGGTACTTCCAGGTTGGTGCCCCCCGAGCCCACGACAGCGACCGTGAAATCCGGTTCATCCGTCCCCACGTCAAAGCCAAGAAACAGCGCGTTCAAGGAAGACACGACTGTCACATCCGCGCCGGTGTCGAATAAGAACTGCGTGTTGCCGAGTTGCGCCCCGTTGTTCTGGGCGTTCACGTTCAGATACATCCCGCCCGACTGTTGCAGTACAGTGGGCGCCATCGGATTCTCCGTCAGCGGATCGCCGTTGACGAGATTCTCAAAGTTGAAGACGTATGTCGGAGGGCTGGTGAACGCGGCGCCTGGATTGACGGACATCGGAGCGCGGCGGGCGATACCCTGGCCGCCGCTGCCTAATGTCGAAAACTGGATTTGCGGCGACCGCACCGTCTGGCCATCGAGTTGAAAGATCTGTGGCTGGTCGCTGCGGACGTAGGTCGCGTATTGGCTGAGGAAGGGAATGCCGATCACATTCGGCAGATCTGATTCCGGCGGAATGGTCAGCAGCGAGATGCTCGACTGGCCTTTGAAGATCGACGGGCTCGCGGTGCTGAAGGTGAGCGGGCTGTTGGCGACACGGTTGCCCAGGCCGGTGGCGAACATCGCCATGGCGTTGTTGATGTTGGCTTCTAGAAAGCCGGTGGCGCCGCCGATGGTCAGAGTTATGGTGCCGCGAAATCCGGCCCCATCCACATTAAATCCTGAGTCGGCCGCCGTGGTGATTAGGCTGGCACCCGCCCCGGTGTCCAATAGCGCCACGTCGTAGAAAGGCGTGCCGCCCAGGCCGAACTGATCGCCGCTTAATGACGCCTCTTTCTTGGCGATGAAAAAATCGAACTCAGGGTCGTTGTCGGTCTCAAACTTGTCGGTGAGCGTCAGGCCTACTTGCGGCAGAAAACCGGCAATGGGCACGCCAGTCGCCTGGACCATTCCCGGCAACGTCAGCGCGCAGATCGCCAATAGAAATCGTACCGCCCGAGTCCGCTTGACCATTGCCCCGTTCCCCTTCCCATCTTTCAGCGTAGGTGACGGCACCAACGGGGTCAACAAAAAACGGGCCGGGGAAGATCACGTCGCGAGCGACGTGGCTAAGCTTTACCCCACTGCCGGGCGGCCGATGCTGTGGTATTTGAAGCCGTGCGACTGCATCATCTCGGGCTCGTAGAGGTTGCGGCCGTCGAAGACCACCGCGGAGCGCATCCGCGTGGCCATCTCGCTGAACTCGGGGCGTTGGTAGTCGCCCCATTCGGTCATGATCGCCAGGGCGTCGGCTCCGTCGAGCGCCTGCATCAGCTTCTTGCAATAGGTCAGGCGGTCGCCGTACTTCTCGCGGACGTTGTCCATCGCTTCCGGGTCGTGAACGCTGATTGTCGCGCCTTGGTCCAAGAGCCAGTCGATCAGCACCAGGGCCGGGGCTTCGCGGATGTCGTCGGTCCGCGGCTTGAACGCCAGGCCCCAGACGGCGATCGAGCGGCCGGAGAGCTTGCCGCCGAAATGGGCGTTGATCTTTTCGATCATCACGCGCTTTTGCGCTTCGTTCACTTCGTCGACGGCCTCGAGCATGCGCGGCTCGACGCCGTGGTCGCGGGCCATTTGCTCGAGCGCCCGCACGTCTTTCGGGAAGCAACTGCCGCCGTAGCCGACGCCGGGGAACATGAAGGCGAAGCCGATGCGGCTGTCGTGGCCGATGCCGCGGCGGACGTCGTTGATGTTGCCGCCCATCCGCTCGCAGAGATTCGCCATCTCGTTGATGAAGCTGATTTTTACGGAGAGCAGCGCGTTGGCGACGTACTTGGTCATCTCCGCGCTCTCGGGCGACATCACCAGGAACGGATTCTCGGTCCGCAGAAATGGCTTGTAGAGCTCGAACAACACGCGCGAGACTTCGTACCGCCGGACGCCGACCACCACGCGGTCGGGCTTGATGAAGTCTTCGATCGCGGAGCCTTCTTTCAAGAACTCGGGGTTGCTGGCGACGTCGCAGTCGCGGCCGGTGTGCTCGCGGAGCCGGGCGTAGATCTTGGCGTTGGTGCCGACGGGGACAGTGCTCTTGGTGACGACGATCGCGTCGGGCCGCAGATGGGGCGCGATGCCGTCGACGACCGACCAGAGAGCGGAGAGGTCGGCCGCGCCGTTGTCGCTTTGCGGTGTGCCGACGGCGAGGTAAACAACCTGGGCCGATTTGATGGTGCCGGCAAGATCGGTCGTGAAGTGGAGCCGCTCGGCGTTCACGTTGTGCTCGACCAACTCGGCGAGGCCGGGTTCATAGATCGGCACCTCGCCGCGGTTGAGCATGTCGATTTTTTTCTGGACGATGTCGACGCAGGTCACGTCATTGCCGCTATCGGCGAAGCAAGTGCCGGTCACGAGTCCGACGTATCCGGTGCCAATGACTGCGATTTTCATGGGAGACGCGGTGGAAAGGATAGTTGGCGAACAGTCTGAATTCTCTTATCACACGCCGGCCGCAGGTAGCAATAGCGCGTTGAATCCTGCCTGCACGAAGTGGTGGTCGACGGTGAGTGCATCTTGGATGCGTTCTTGACGCATCACGATAAACGAAACGCAGTCGACGAGGCCCCACTGCTTGTCCGCGTGCGATTTGAAGAGGAAAAAACCTTCGTCAAACAGTTCGGGCGTCATACGCACAATCGCGATGTTTTCCGAGGTGAGAAAACGCTCGATGATTCCTACTGCCTCTTGCCTGAAGTTGCGGGCGAGCGCATTGCCGATTTCGAGCAGCACGGCGTCGGTTGTCAGAAGCGGTTGGCCAACATATTCGCGGGCGATCTTCACCGCGCGCTCGTGGAATTCATCTCGCTCGTTGACGAGCGCGACCACGAATTGAGTATCAACGAACGTGATCTGAGGCACTCTTCTCTCCACTCAGGTAGAGATCGAGATTCGCCGCGAAGTCCGGCGGTCCCTGGATTCGCACTTCCTGGAGCCTGGTGAGGAGATCGCCCTTCCGCTGCCGCGCCTGTGACGCAGCCAGTTGCCGAACAAACGTAAGAACGGCGTCAGCGCTCTGGTCGTCCAGGCCGTCGATCTGCGACTTGAGTGATTCCTTAGTGGTCATGGGCGGTAGCCTCATTGGCGGGCAGAAAATGGCGTCTACTTAAGTATATCGACTAGACGGCAGAGTGCAAAACAATCAATCAGACTCGGTTTTCAGAGCGTTTCGTCACTCAGCAGTCGACACAATCTACTTCGCTCCCGCCGTCTTGGGCAACTCGAAGGCCGGTCGCGGGACGCGGATGGAGAGGTCGTCGGCGCCGGTGGGGATCTTGGCAGCTTCGGCGTCGCGTTTGTCGGTTGGCACGTCATCAAGCGAACGGCCGGCAAGAATTGTCATCATCTCATTGCCGCCGCCATCGTCGATGCCGTTTCCGCCGACGCTGTAGAGCAGGTAGCCGTCGCCATTAGGCCGATAGATGAACGATTTGGTGTTGTATAGGTCGACCGGAAGCTGCGGCAAGACAATTGGCGTGAGATCGTCGAGAGTTTCGGGATACGCTCCGTGCTCGGCACGATGGACGGAGAGCGCCGCGGCAAGTCGCAGCAACTCCAAATGGGTTGCCGCGCGGTCGGCGTTTTTGATGCAGTACGTAAGGATGCCATATTGGTTAAGGATAGCCCTTGCGAGTAATCGGCTGCGCTTGCCGCGATTGATGGCGCTGCCGGCCCAGGCGGCGGGATCGTGGAGATCGCGCTCTGTCTGTGCGAGATCGGCCTCGATATTCGTCGCGGCCTGCATCCTGGCCGAGTAGGTCGGCAGCCGCAGCGCGGCAACCAATTTGTCATACCACTCATTTCCTGCGAGGAGCACGAGGTTCCAGTCGATGGAAACGAGGTCGAGCGAATCCGGCGCATCATCGCGCGGAATCTCCAAGGAACTTAGAAATGTCGCCGCGCCGAGTGAGGTGCCGCGCACGACTTGGTCGGCAAACGCCAATCGTTCGAGCGTATCGAACGATTCGGCAAATCGTATGGGCGGCGAGAGGGCGGCCAAGTCGCGCTGTATCTGCGACGCGAGTTGGGCCGGTAAGTGTGGATCAGCCAAGAGAGCGACCGTCGGCTGGAAGACGATGTTGTCCATCCCTTCTGCGACGAGCTGGTAGAGGAGTGTGCTGTTCTTGCTCGTCAGCCTAACCCAGCGGTGAGCGGCCAAGAGATCGCGCCAGGCATGTTCATGGCGGCCCTCGCCGAGGTGCCACATTGCTCGGCCCGAGAGTGCGCGGATCACATCGCGCGCCAGCGAGAAATTATCGGCCGGCTTGAGCAGATCGACGTCCTCGGGTTCGAGAAGCGACATTGGCGGAATGTAGAACTCGGATCGCCGCGACGCTTCGACGAGTTGATCGAGCGAGCGCTGGTTCGACTTGGCCCACTCGGCAAGGGGCGGCAATTGGACGGTCGTCCAGGGGGTGCCCGTCGCCCGCGCGATGGTTTCCTCCGTCGCAATGTTGATGTCCTCAGAATCGGATTGGTCAGACGTTGAGATCGGCGATATCACATCGGACGTTTTCGTGTCGATCCAGGTACGCACAAGTTCTAGGTTCTCGCGGCTGAACAGGAACACGAGTCGGGAGTCGGTCAAACCGCTCGTGTCGAGTCCTAGCTCCTTTTGCATAGCCGGCCAGTGTCTTCGCTTAAGTGTGCCCGGTCCGAGTACATGCCACAGTACAACCGCGGCGTTGTTTTCCGGCGTGACGCCGTCGCGTAGTTTGTCGAGCACGTACTTTTCATAATCGGGCAGGCCGTCCGCTCGGAGCGGCTCGGTGATGTAGGTCGTTTCTTTGGAGACGATGATTGGCGGGTTGGGGCCGAAGAGTTGGTAGCAGAAGAGGGCCACCAGCAGCAGGAAGATGGCAGCGAGCCACCAGAGGAAGCTGGGCTTTCTGCGGGGCAGATTTGGCGGTGCAGCGTTTGCGGAAATGGTCTCGTTCACGCTCAAACCCTCACCCGCTCGCAGCTGCGCTGCTCCCTCACCCGCTCGATAACTCGCGGCCCTCTCCCGACGGGAGAGGGCTATTCTCTTCGTCGCCGCCGCCGTTTTCCTCTTTCGGCACTCGGACGATGGCGGCCAGCGTGTCGCCTTCGTCCAGCGACATGATGCGGACGCCTTGGGTGTTGCGGCCGATCGGGTTGAAGTCGCTTACGGCGACGCGTTGGATTTTGCCGCGGGCGGTCATCATCATCAGCTCGTCGGTTTCGTCGACGCGGACGATGCCGATCACGGGGCCGTTGCGCTCGGTGGTTTTGATGTCGCGGAGGCCTTTGCCGCCGCGGTTCTGCGTGCGGTAGCGGAAGGAGGAACTTGTTTCGTCTTCGGTGGTTTCGGTTTCGCCGCCGCTTGCTGAATCCGCGGACGCTGAATCCCCGCTCGCTGAAGCGAGCTCGCCTTCGGCGGAATCTTCGGGCATCGCATTCGGGCCGAAGGGGGTGCGTTTGCCGTAGCCTTTTTCGCAGGACGTGAGCAGCGTGGCTTCGGGGTCGGCGACGACCATGCCGACGAGGTAGTCGTCCTTGCCGAGCGAAATGCCCTTCACGCCGCTGGTGTTGCGGCCCATCGGTCGGGCGTCGGACTCGCGGAAGCGGATCGCCATGCCGTGGGCCGTGGCGAGGATCAGCTCGTCGCCCGCCTGGGTAATCGCCACGTCCACGAGCTCATCGTCTTCGCGGAGCTTGATGGCGATGATGCCGCTCTTGAGCGGGCGGCTGTAGGCCTTGAGCTCGGTCTTTTTCACGAGCCCGCCGCGGGTCGCCATCATCAGATAGTGGTCGGGCCTGTCGAAGTCGCGGACCGCCCGGCAATCGGCAATTTTCTCGCCCTCGGCGAGGTTGAGCAGATTCACGACCGCGCGGCCCTTGCTCTCGCGGCGCAGTGCCGGCAGGTTGTAGACCTTTTCCCAGTAGACCTTGCCCTTGCTCGTGAAAAAGAGCAAGTAGTCGTGGGTGCTGGTGACGAACAGGTGCTCGACCGGATCGTCTTCGTCGGCCTCGGCCCCCTTGATGCCTTTGCCGCCGCGGCGCTGGGCGCGATAGACGCTCGAGGGCGTCCGCTTGATGTAGCCGTTGTGGGAGATCGAGACGACCATCTGCTCTTCTTCGATCAGGTCTTCGAGGTTGACCTCGCCGATCTCTTCGCCGCTGATCTGGGTGCGGCGTTTGTCGGCGTGCTTGCGGGCGACTTCTTCACAATCCTCGCGGATGATGGCGTAGATTTTCTTTTCGTCGGCGAGGATCGTGAGGTACTCGCCGATCTCGACGAGCAGCTTGGCATGTTCGTCGCCGAGCTTCTCCTGCTCGAGATTAACGAGTTGGCCGAGCGTCATCTTGAGGATCGCATCGGCTTGAACGGGCGTGAGCGAATACTCGTCGGCGACGCCCCGCTCCTCTTGGAACTGGGCGAAACCCTCGTCGCCGAGGGCCCGCTTCATCAGCGCGGCGGGCGTCTTGATCTGCATGAGCCGTTCTTTGGCCTCGATCTGCGTCTTCGAGGCGCGGATCACGCGGATGACTTCGTCGATGTTGGCGTGGGCCAGCAAAAGGCCCTGGACCGTGTGCTTCCGTTTGCGGGCCCGCGAGAGCAGGAACTGCGTCCGCCGGCGGAGTACGATCACACGATGCCGCACGAATTCTTGCAGCATTTCCTTGAGCGAGAGCGTCCGCGGTTTGCCGTCCACCAGCGCCAAGAGAATGATCGAGAACGTATCCTGGAGCGGCGAGAATTTGTAGAGCTGGTTCAGCACGATCTCGGGATCGGCGTCCTTCTTGAGATCGATCACGATGCGGACCGGCTCTTTGAGATCGCTCTCGTCGCGGACGCCGGAGATGCCGGGGACCTTGCCTTCGTTGGCGAGATCGGCGATTTTCTTGATCACCGGGTCGCGGGTCTGCTGATAGGGAATGTCGTTGACGATGATCCGCATGCGGCCGGGCTTGCGCTCGTCGATCGTCGTCTTCGAGCGGACGATGATCGTGCTGCGTCCGGTTTCGTAGCCCTTCCAGATCGAGTTCTTGCCGCAGATGATGCCGCCGGTCGGGAAGTCGGGAGCCGGGATGTGCTCCATGAGTTCCTGGATCGTGATGTGCGGGTTGTCGAGTAGCGCGACCACGCCGCTGCAGACTTCGCCCAGGTTGTGGGGCGGGATCGAGGTGGCCATGCCGACCGCGATGCCGCCCGAGCCGTTGACCAAGAGATTCGGATACTTGGCCGGGAGCACGACCGGCTCCATGTGCCGTTCGTCGTAGGTCGGGATGAAGTCGACCGTGTCGAGCTTGAGGTCTTCGAGCAGCATCGCCGCGAAGGGCGACATGCGGGCTTCGGTGTATCGCATGGCGGCCGCGGGCAGGCCGGCGATCGAGCCGAAGTTGCCCTGCTTGTCGATCAGGATGTGCCGCATGTTCCACTCTTGGGCCATGCGGACGAGCGTGGGGTAGATGACGCTTTCGCCGTGTGGATGGTAGTTACCGCTGGTGTCGCCGGAGATCTTGGCACACTTCACGCGGGAGGCGCCGGGCGTCAGGTTCAGATCGTTCATCGCCACGAGGATGCGGCGCTGTGAGGGCTTGAGGCCGTCGCGGACGTCGGGCAGCGCCCGGCTCACGATCACGCTCATCGCGTAGGTGAGGTAGCTCTCGCGGAGCTCGTCCTCGATCGGCAGGTCGATCAGCCGCAAGGCGATGGCCTGTTCCTGAGGGTCGGGTACTTGCGGATCGGTCGGGGGCGTTGCTTCGTCGCTATCTTTGGCCACAAGGTGGATCCTTCTTGGTAGATGGAAGCGGCGCTTTTTGCGTGGCAGCCGCGGACGGAGAGTCCGCCGGCGAGGGCACGAAAAACACCCCTAAAATCTACCAATTTTGAGGTCCGCTCACAACCGGACGGACGCCGCGGCACCATGCCAGCGCGAGCGATTTACGAGCCATTTTTCGATCCGTCGATCCAAGATGTCGGGCTCGCGCGGCGAAGTACCCGCAGGACATGGGGCGGCACGTTAGCAACTGCCCTGGCATCGAACTGCCGGTCGCCTAGAATGATTGGTCTATGGCCCCAACCGCAACCACCGCCGCAACTAGCCCCGCCGAGCCCGAGCTCGAGATCGATCTCAAGGATCCACGACTGGCCGCGTTTTTGGCGTGGCTGATCCCGGGGCTGGGCCATTTTTATCAAGGCCGCACCGCCAAGGGCGTGTTGTTTTTCGTCTGCATCCTGGGGACGTTTTTCTACGGCCTCTACATCGGCAACGGCCAGGTGGTGTATGCCTCGACGCCGAACATTCTCACGCGCTGGCAGTATTTGTTTCAGCTCGGCGTAGGGCTCCCGGCGACGCCGGCGCTCGTCCAGCGACAGCGAGCGCTAGCGGGAAAGGCTCCGCTGCCGCTGTTGGGCGACGTGATGCGGCCGCCGGCGATGCAGGGCGACTTCCGCTCGCTCGACAACAATTCGCCGAAACGGAACGAGGTGATTCATCCCGACGAGATCGCCAAGTGGAACCACGACTCGGCCGACATGTTCGAGATGGGGACGGTCTATACGATCGTGGCGGGGCTGTTGAACCTGCTGGTGATCTGCGACGCCTTCGGCGGGCCGCTGGTGATTCACCCGCCTGAAGATAAAAAGAAGCAGCCGAACGAGAGCAATCCGAAAAAGAACTCGACTTGAATTAGGAACGAATTTTTTACCACAGAGGACACAGAGAGCAGGGAGAAGAAATTGCAAAATGCAAAATGAAGACCTTCCAATTTGTAATTTGCATTTTGCAATTTCTTTTTCACTCCGTGACCTCTGTGTCCTCTGTGGCAAATCACTCACGATAATTTCAGTGAACAGGCGACGACGATGATTTTGTGGGCAGCAATTCCTTGGTTTTGCCTGCTGGCGGCGAGCGATCCGCTGCGGATTTGGTTCGCGGTGCCGATCATCGTCAGCGTGAGCCTGGTCTACGCGGCCACGCGGCACGAAGAAATGGGCCCGATCGTGGTCCACGCCTCCCGCTTCGCGGTCTGGATCGTCGTCTTCATGGCGATCGTGTTTGCGGGTCTGCAGGCGATGAGTTGGCTGCAGTAGGGAAGCGATCTTGCCAGGCGGGCGTTTCCTGAGTCACGAACGCGTCGCCGGCGCGTGAAATGAATAGAGCGGCGATTCCGTGTTCGACCGCGCAGTCGTAACCGCGCTTGTCGCCCAGAACAAGTAACGCGGTGTCCCAAGCGTCGGCGGTCATCGCATCGTCGGCGGCAACCGTCACCGAAGTGAGTGTGTGGTTTACGGGCCGGCCGGTCGACGGGTCGATGATGTGCGAATAGCGGTGGCCGCAGTGCTCGAAGTAGCGGTGATAGTCGCCGGAGGTGGCCAAGGCGGCATTTGAGAGCGGGACGGCCGTCTCGATTTCGTGCCGTTCGATGGGTGACTGCACGACGGGCGGCCGCTCGACGGCGACGCGCCACGGACGGCCGTTCGGTCCGAAGCCGCCGGCGCGGACTTCCCCGCCAAGCTCCACAAGGTAGTTCGCGATGCCGCGTGTGGTGATTGCCGCCGTCACGCGGTCGATCGCATCGCCTTCCCCGATGGCGGACAGATCGATTTCGAGTCCGTCGACTCGCTTGCGGAGCGCGGGCGGGTCGCGTCGCACCTCGAGTTTGTCGTGACCGATCAGCTTGCGCGCCGCTTGCAGCGCGGCTTCGTCGGGTGGCGCTATGTCGGTGGTCGATTTTGATTCAGCGATCGCATTCGGACCGAAATGCCAGAGCCGCACTAAGGGACCGACAGTGACGTCGAGCGCACCGCCGGTCTGCCGGCTAAATGCCAGCGCGGCGGAAACAACTTCGACCGTGGCAGGCGAGACGGTAAACCACTGCCCCGCCGGCGCCCGATTGAACCGGCTCACCTCGGAGTCCCGCCGATAGGTCGACAGCCGCTCGTCGACGTCGGCGAGTGCGGCCTCGATCTCGGTTCGGATCGCCGCTGCGTCGGCCGTCGCCACGCCGACGAGCTTCACGTGGTAGGTCGTGCCCATCGTTGGGCCGCTGATGAGGAGCGGTGCGGCGCCAGCGGCATTTACGGCCGAAGCGACCAGCAGGGGCCACGCCAAGCGGTTGAGAGCGGAAAGTTGCATGTGGTCGATTCTAGCTGGAGAATGCGGGCCGTGCCAATTTTGGAAATCGCCGTCTTTGGAAATGGTTGCAATGGTCGTCGAGAAGTTGCACCTTGTGAAGCAAGGCGTCACACTGTTAGCAGGCCGTGTCGGCAATGCAGACGACACTTCGCGGGAGGAGCATTCGATGCAACGACGTGATTTTATCAAGGTGGGCGGTGGGGCGATTGCCGGTGCGATGGTTGCGGATGCAACGAGCCACGCGGCAGATTCCGAACAGCCCAAGCGTTCGTTTCAATTGAAGTACGCGCCTCACTTCGGCATGTTTCGCGCGTCGGCGGGTGACGACCCCGTCGCTCAGCTGCGGTTTGCCGCCAACCAGGGCTTCACGGCCTGGGAAGACAACGGCATGAAAGGCCGCTCGGTCGAGGAGCAGGAGCGGATCGCCCGCGCGATGGAAGAGCTGGGCATGACGATGGGCGTGTTCGTGGCCAATGCCGATTTCGGCAAAGTGACGTTCGCCCGCCGGGATGAGGCGGCGTGGGACGCGGTGCTCGCAGACATTCGCGCGAGCGTCGAAGTTGCCCAGCGGGTGAACGCCAAGTGGATGACCGTCGTTCCCGGCCGCTACGACGAGGGCCTCGAATGGGACTATCAGACGGCCAACTGCATCGAGCTGCTCAAACGCTGCTGTGAAATCCTCGAGCCGCAGGGTTTGGTGATGGTGCTCGAGCCGCTGAATTGGTTCACAAATCACCCGGGAGTGTTTCTGCACAAGACTCCGCAGGCGTATCAAATTTGCCGCGCCGTCGGCAGCCCGTCGTGCAAGATCCTGTTCGATGTCTATCATCAGCAGATCAGCGAAGGCAATCTGATCCCGAACCTCGACATGGCGTGGGAAGAGGTTGCGTACTTGCAGGTCGGCGACAATCCGGGCCGGAACGAGCCGGGCACCGGCGAGATCAACTATCGCAACGTGTTCCGGCACGCCCACGCCAAAGGCTTCGACGGCGTGGTCGGAATGGAACACGGCAACAGCCGGCCGGGTCGCGCGGGCGAGCAAGCGGTGATCGATGCCTACGTGGCGGCGGACACCTTCTGAGCGACGGCCTGTCCCGGTGCATTGAGCACGTCGGTCTTGCCAGGCACGGGGATCGGATACGCTCCATCGGCATCGGGCACGACGGGCGGCGTGGCATTGAACGCATACTCTGCGGGCGAGAGGTCGAGCGTCGAGGCGAGCGCCTCGTCCCAGGTGATCACCTTGCCGCTGTAGGTGGCCATGCGGCCGAGGATGGCGGTCATCGTCGCCTCGGCGCCGTTGTCGCCCTCGTTGTAGACGTCGCCGCGGCGGAGCGCGGCGAACATGTCGTGATGCTCCTGGTGCCAGGCATCGATCGGCTTCTCGTTGCTGCGCCATTTGCCGCTCTTGCCGGTCATGCGGGCGTTGCCGACGTCGGCCGTTCCCAGCGAACCGTGGGCGTATTCGCCGACTTCGACCCAGCAGCCATCCTGGTGACGACACTGGCTATACATCTTCGTGCCGTCGGGATAGGTGTATTCGACGGCATGGTGGTCGAAGATCTGGCCGTATTCGTTGCCGGTGCGGACCTGGCGGCCGCCCATGCCGTGGGCCTCGCTGGGATGCATGCCGCGGAGCCAGTTGCCGACGTCGATGTTGTGAATGTGCTGTTCGACGATGTGATCGCCGCAGAGCCAATTGAAGTAGTACCAGTTCATCACCTGGTATTCCATCTCGGTTTGCTCCGGCTTGCGGATGCGCACCCAGGGGCTGGTGCCGTTCCAATAGACGCGGGTGCTGTCGATGTCGCCGATTTCGCCCTCCTTGATGCGGGCGACGGTTTCCAGGTAGCGCGGATCGTGGTGCCGCTGCAGACCGACGGCGACCATCAGATTCTTTTTCTTGGCTTCTTCATTGGCCGCCAACACGCGGCGGACGCCCGGTGCATCGACGGCGACGGGCTTCTCCGTGAAGATGTGCTTGCCAGCTTTGACGCAGGCTTCAAAGTGCGGCGGACGAAAGCCGGGCGGCGTGGCCAGGATCACGAGATCCGCCCCGCTATCGATCGCTTTCTGGTAAGCGTCGAGGCCGGCGAATTGTCGCTCGGGCGGGACGTCGATTTTGCTTTCAGCAAACAGCGGTTTGCCTTCCGCGCGACCTTTTTCGACGCCGCGTTGGATCAGGTCGAGGCCGCTCTCGACTTGATCGGCAAAGGCGTCGGCCATCGCCCACAGCGTGACGGGGCCCTTGGTCTCGAGCGCTTGTAGCGCCGCAGCGTTGCCGCGACCGCCGCAACCCACCAGGGCCACTTTGATCTCGCTGCTGCCCGCGACGTGCGCCGCGCGGGCGATGTTCGAATTCGCACCCAGGCCCAAGTTCGTGCCCAGCACGGTGCCCCCCACCACGAGCGCCGAGCCCTTTTTGATGAAATCGCGCCGAGACGGCTGCGCGGGAAACTCTTGGGAATACGAATCAGCCATGTCGCCCTCCTGAATCGGTTACTAGTCGCTTGTTCAGATCAATCAAACGAATCGTTGCGGCGCGGCCGCACGATCGAGCTTCCAACTATTTGGCGGCGTCAATTTTCTCCGCGGCCTCCGCGGCCTCGGCGGCCGCCGGCAAAGTCGCGTCGGCGACGCCCAGCGCGCCGCGACCTTCTTTGAGGCGGTCGCGGACGTCCTCGCGGACGCCCTCTACATCAGGTTCCCACACTCGCCGCTTTTCTTCCACCGTAAGTGGCTCGAACGGACGAATAATTCGCATGCCGACACCGGTGGCAGGTTCCTCGGTAAACCACCACGGGCTGAGCGGCAGGTTCGGGTCGGAGAGTTTCCATTCGTCTTCCTCCGACTTTTGCCGGGCGGCGCTGCGGCAGCCCGGGGCCAAATCCAGCCAGGATCCGCCACGGATCACCCGGGGATACAGCTTCGTCGGCCAGCGGATCGCCTCGTCGTCGGCGACGGGCCCCTTGCCCAGCGCGGTATATGTGCCCGCGTCGTATTCGTCGAGCGTCCACTCGGCGACGTTGCCGTGTACGTCGCTGAGGCCCCAGGGGTTCGGCTTTTTCGTGCCGACCGGGTGCGTTTCGTAGTCGGCGTTCTCGTCGAGCCAGGCGTACTCGGGCAGCTTCGTCGCATCATCGCCGAACGAATAGGCCGTCGTGGTGCCGGCGCGGGCCGCGTATTCCCACTCCGCCTCGCTCGGCAAGCGAAAGTCGCGGCCCGTGATGCCGCTCAGCCACTTCGTGTATTGGCGGGCGGCAAATTG
>JANNTD010000401.1:0-24027 GCA_031403315.1 Planctomycetota bacterium | reverse complement strand
CGAAAAAGCGCCGCCAGGACCATTGTCACGCCCAAAATCGGCCCCTGGAACGATGTTTCGCCATCCGACACAATAATGGTTTGGCTTTGGCCGCGTCGCTCGCGACGCGCTCTCTTGTTGGACGCCGCCACCATGCCCATGCACAACCGCCCCAGACTCCGCGCCACCACCATCCTCACCGTTCGCAAGGACGGGCGCGTCGCCATCGGCGGCGACGGCCAAGTAAGCCTTGGCGACACCGTCATGAAAGCCGACGCGGTGAAGATCCGCCCGCTCGCCGACGGGCGCGTGCTGGCCGGGTTCGCCGGCGGGGCGGCCGACGCCTTCGCATTGCTCGAACGCTTCGAAGCCAAACTGAAAGACTACCCGGCCAACATGCCGCGCGCCGCCACCGAGCTCGCCAAAGAATGGCGGACCGACCGCGTGCTGCGCCGTCTCGAAGCGATGATCGCGGTGGTCGACGCCCAGCACACGCTCTTGGTCTCCGGCACCGGCGACGTGATCCAACCCTCCGACGGAATCCTTGGCATCGGCTCGGGTGGCAATTTCGCCCGGGCCGCCGCCAAGGCCCTCGTGCTCCATTCCAATCTATCGGCCGCCGAGATCGTCCGCGCCGCGCTCGAAATCGCCGCCGACATCTGCGTCTACACCAATCGCAACATCGTCATTGAAGAACTACCAGCCAAATAGTTTCGCCACAGAGGACACAGAATTCACGGAGGCTAGACGAGAATGCAAAGTGCAATTTCTCCCTCCATGCCCTCTGTGTTCTCTGTGGCAAGAATCCTAAACGAACTCGCACCATGCAAAACTTGACGCCGCGCCAAATCGTCACCGAACTCGACCGCCACATCGTGGGCCAAAACGACGCCAAGCGCGCCGTCGCCATCGCCATCCGCAATCGCTGGCGGCGGCAGCAGCTCGACGATGAGCTGCGCAAGGAAGTCGCCCCCAAGAACATCCTCATGATCGGCCCGACCGGCGTCGGCAAGACCGAGATCGCCCGCCGGCTGGCGACGCTTACCGGCGCACCGTTCATCAAGGTCGAGGCTACCAAGTACACCGAAGTCGGCTACTACGGCCGCGACGTCGAGAGCATGGTCCGCGAGCTCGTCGAGAATGCCATCGGCCTGGTGCGCACACAGGAGCTCGAGCGCGTCGAGCCCGAGGCCAAGCGCCGCGTCGAGGAGCGGCTCTTGGACATGTTGGCCCCACCGCCCACCAGCTACGACGTCGGCGTCGACTCGTCCGATTCGCCCGACCGCTACGAACGCACCCGCGAAAAAATGCGGGCGATGCTCGCCGGCGGCGAAATGGAGACCCGCAAGGTCGAGATCACGATCGAACAAAAAGCCCACGCGATGATGATCCCCGGCATGAGCCCCGGCGGCGACTCGATGGATTTCGACTTCCAGGGGATGATCGAAAAGATCCTGCCCAAAAACGTCAGCCGCCGCGAGATGACGGTCGCCGACGCCCGCCGCGTGATCTTCGAGCAGGAATGCGAGTCGATGATCAACCAGGAAAAGGTCAACGCCCAGGCGATCGAGCTCGCCGAGAACGTCGGCATCATCTTCCTCGACGAAATGGACAAGATCGTCGCCAGCGAAGGGGGCAAAGGGGCGGACGTCTCGCGCCAAGGCGTACAGCGCGATTTGCTTCCCATCGTCGAAGGCACCGTCGTCAACACCCGCTACGGTTACGTCCGCACCGACCATGTGCTGTTCGTCGCAGCCGGGGCGTTCCACAAAGTAAAACCCAGCGACCTGATGCCCGAGCTGCAAGGCCGCTTCCCAATTCGCGTCGAGCTCACCGACCTCACCAAGGACGACTTCGTCCGCATTCTCACCGAACCGAAGAGCTCACTCACGAAGCAATACACGGCCCTCTTGAAGACGGAAGGCGTCGAGCTGGATTTCCTGCCGGACGCGATCGAAGCGCTGGCCAGCTACGCCTACGACGTGAACCAGACGACGCAAAACATCGGCGCCCGCCGGCTCTACACGATCCTGGAGCGGATGCTCGAAGAACTCTCGTTCGAAGCCCCCGACATGGGAAAGAGCCACGTCGAAATCAACGCCGCGTATGTGAGGCAGCGGCTCGAAGAGATTTCGAAGGATGAGGATTTGAGCAAGTTTATCTTGTAGAAATTCCCATTGCATCTGTTTACAGAAGTTATTGCATGGTAGGTACACAATGGACTTGACCAACGTCGTTGTTGTACAACCGATCCCCCAAGTGTTGGACTTGTTGCGCGTTTATGATCACGAATGTGGCGTTTTGGATTTCGTCTTTCTCAATGCACCAGTTGGCGGCGATGCAGAGTCGGTGCATCGAAACGCAGCCAATAAGGCGCTCGTTGAAGTGCAATCGCGAGTTGGGCATTGGGCTGACTCTAGGGTTGTAGAAGACCAGTCTTCTAAAGCTGTAATTGCTGTCGTTTTTTTGTGGTGAGTTTCCGCTTTTGCAGTATTCGATGAGTCGAAACGTGTCCGCCATGTTTTTTCGGCCGCGGTGTTTTCCGTTTCTTTTCGCGGGTGGGATTCGTGAGGAACCGTTCGACGTCGACCTTGCGCGCCAGCCAGAGCAACTTCTTCGCCATCTGTCGGGACGTTGTTCGTGCAAAAGCCTTCGTCCAGTGCTCGGCGGCGATGACGATGGCCATCCCACGCGATACGCCGGCAATCTCGTCCGCCAGGTAATAGAAGGAGAATTTGCGCGGCATTCCCGCCGTTTCTTCCCTCGCTTCGGGGTGGGCGGCGCGCAAGGCAGCCGTGACCGTGTTGACGGCGTTATACATGGCCACGGCGAGGCAGAATCCGAACAGCGCAGCCTGTGGGTAGCCCAGCGTGTCGAGTTCACACCGCAGCACCATCGTCAACTTGTGAAAAGCGTCTTCGATCCGCCACCGCGAAAGATAGGCAGCCGCGACCTTTTGGCCAGTGACTTTTTGCGGCAAGTTGGTCAGCAGATGGATTTCCGTGTCCTGGTCGCGGGTCGGCCGATCCAGCTTGATCGTGATGCGGCGGACGATCATCTCTCGGCCATCGTCGTCGGTCAGACGCACCTTCTGCTCGTAGACCAGGCCGGTGTCGGTGCGACCCAGACGCCGCGGCCGTCCCACCGATTCGACGCCCAGGCCGCCGTGATGACGGACCAGAAAATAGCCTTGGCGCTGTTGGACACCGAACAGAAACTCACGCGTGCTAAAGTCGCGGTCGGCAATCCAGCATTGCTGGGGCTGCACTTTAGCCAGCAGATGGCGAAACAGTGGCTTCTGATTCGCATGGCCATCCTCGCAAACGACGACGTCTTCGATCAATTCACGGTGCGGGTTGAGAACCGCCAGGGTCTGTCTCGGCAGGGCCGCGTCTCCCAAACGGCGCAGTTCCTGGAGCCGATGCTGCGTTCCTTGCAAGTGATTCCCGTCGACGATCCGCACCTCAAAGCCGGGCAACGGGCCGGACAGCGTTGCGTCCATTTCGTCGATAATTGCCGCCAGATCTGCCGCGGTTTCGCGGACCAGCGTCTCGGAAACGCGCGGCTCGATGCCCGCCACTTTTTGGTAAAGCGCCTGGACCGAGACCCCAACCGCTTCCCGACGGACCCGGTACGCGGCGTGCAGCGACGGCTGAATCTGAGTCACCACCAGCCCCAGCAAATCCACGCACGTGGAGAACGCCAATTCGCGACCACACTGCCGCTGGGCCGTTCGCTCAAACAAGTCATCCAGCCGTTCCGCGGTGAATACGTTTTCCAGCGTTCCGCGAAACATCACACTCACCGGACTTTGTTCGATAAACGAACGAAACACGTCGTCAAAAATCATGGTGTCTCTCCTTCTTCACAACAGGAATCTCCCCAAGGAAAGTTTCGCCACCAAAAACAAAAATGCTACCCTGCTGCCAAAGCAGTCAATGGCAGCTTTAGAAGACTGGGTCACGTGACCCCTTCCAAACTTTAACGACTTACGTCAATACGAGCTGACTTACCGAAAGGAGAATTGTGGAAGTTCTACGAAGTCGGCGACATCGGCTCGACGTGCTTGAGATCGTCGCGCGCGTAGAGCGTTTCGATCCGCTTGCCGTTTTCGACGATCTGGTAGCGGATCTCGCCCGCGTGGTCGTCCCAGGCGATCTCGGCGATCGTGCCGGTGCGAGGCTCGTTGGCCAGGCCGCGGCTGAGCACTTCAACCCAATCGCCGATCTCAAATCCCTCGGGCTCGACTTCCTGCCACAACGTCGGCTTCACCCGCAGCGTCACCGCTCCGTAGCGCATCAATTGATATTCGCCGTCGTTGCCGTCGCGGCGAAAGATGCGGCCGCTGGGGATTATCGCCCGGGCCGCGGCGAGATCGGCCGGGTGGAACCAGTCGTCGCCTTCTTCCGGCCACCAGGGAAAGTAGCCGTATTTCGGATCGGTCTTCAGCGGCGGCAGGTTCGACATGAAATTCACCCGATTCGCGGCGAGCGGGTCAGTCCTCTATATTGTACGCAATCGCTGCGAACAACGGACTACAGACCACGCACTACTGATTCCCTCCCCATGCGCGTCCAACAACTGCTCGAGCACCACGGCATCGCGGTCAATCCGTTTGCGGAGGAGGATGCGCAGTCCGATCCGGTGTTCAAGGAGCGCTGCCGCGACGCGACCTATCACCCCGTCTGGGACAAGGTCTACGGCGATCCTGCCGAGCCGTCCACGTCGATCGTGTTCGGCGAAAAGGGCGCCGGCAAGACGGCCATGCGGATGCAGATGGCGGGCCGGATCGCGCTCCACAATTCGCAGTCCCACGCCGGCCGGTTGTTCGTCATCCAGTACGACGACTTCAATCCGTTCCTCGATCATTTTGCCGATCGGCTCAGCGCTCGCAAACAGCGCGACCCGGCCCGCGTCCTCGCCGAGTGGAAACTGTGGGACCACATGGACGCGATCCTCTCGCTCGGCGTGACGAGCCTGGTCGACCGCATCTTGCAGGTGCCGCTCCCCGGCGGACCGCCCGCGAATCAAATCAACGAGAGCCGGCTCAAGACGCTTGACCGACAGCAGAATCGCGACCTGTTGCTCCTCGCGGCGTGTTACGACGATTCGCTCGCCGAGAGCGCGCTCGCGCGCTGGAAGCGGCTGCGGAGGAAGCTTGGGTTCTTCACGTGGCTCAATGGCTGGGATCTGTGGCTCGGCTGGGCAGCGACGGCCGCCGTCGCGGCGACGATTCTTTATCAACGCGAATGGAGTTGGTTGACGACGTACTGGCCGTACTTGATCGTCGTCGCCGGTTGGTTGCCGTGGCTGGCGCGTTTTTGGAAGTGGCAATTCGTCGCGCGGCGGATCGCGCGGAACGTCCGCGTGCTCAAGCCGGCGACCGGCCTCCTGCGGCGAATCTTGATGCGGTTCCCGCCTCGCCAACTCGACAATCAGCCGCTGCCGGACAATCAGCGGACCGACGATCGCTACGAGCTCTTGACGAAGTTTCAGGGCGTCTTGAAATCGCTCGGCAGCGACGGCGTGATCGTGCTGGTGGATCGCGTCGACGAGCCGCATCTGATTACCGGCTCAGTCGAGCGGATGAAAGCCCTCATCTGGCCGATGCTCGACAACAAGTTTTTGAAACAGCCCGGTTTCGGCCTGAAAATGCTGCTCCCCAGCGAGCTCGTGGCCTACATGGAAAAGGAGGACCGCGACTTTTACCAGCGGGCCCGGCTCGACAAGCAAAACATGATCCCCTCGCTCGAATGGTCGGGCGAATCGCTCTACGACCTGGCCAACGCCCGCGTCAAATGCTGCGGCACCAATGGCCTGCAGCCGAAGCTACACGACTTACTCGACGAGCGAATCAGCGACCAACGGCTGCTCGAAGCGTTTCGCACGCTGCGGGTGCCGCGACATCTGTTCAAGTTTCTCTACCGCCTGCTCGTGGCCCACTGTCACGCCCACACCGACGACAACCCGTCCTGGAAAGTCGCCCCCGAAACATTTGAAGCCACGCTCGCCGTCTATCGCCGCGACCAGGACGCCGCCGACCGCGGACTGCAAGTCGGTTGACGAGGGTTGTGGCAGTGCTAGCAGCAGTTGCTTCGTGCTTGACCCGAATTGTCCGTTCTGCGAGACTCCGCGGCCTTTGAATTTGCGGTTGCCCCGAGCTTCAGGAGATTGGCGATGAAACGCCGTTTGGATTTAAGCGTGTTCGTGCTGCTATTGGCCGTGGCAGGTTGTAGTTCAAGCGCGACGACCGAACCGGCGAGCTCTGGTTCGGCGGCGACAACTGCGTCGACCGCAGCCACTTACGCCGATCCGGCCGCTCAAACGGCGCACGAATTCCTCGAGGCTGTGGTCAAGGGCGAAACCGCGCGGGCCAATGCGCTGCTCACACCGGTCGCGGTCGAGCGGATCGCCGCCAGCGGCAAACCCTTCCAATTGCCCGGGCTCGCCAATTACACATTCCGCGTCGGCGAGGTCCGCCATCCCACCCCGGACAAAGCGTTCGTCCAGTGCATGGGCACCGACCGCTCGGCCGCGGATAAAACCGTGGAAGAGGAATTCTGCTGGCTGATGAGCCTCGTGGGCCAAGACTGGCGCGTTGCTGGCATCTCCTACACCGCCGGCCCGCAGCAAACGCTAATGATCTACAGCTTCGAGAATCCGGAAAAGGGTGCAATGCCGGTGCAACAGCTCATGGCCCGATCCGCGGGCCAAACCGCCGCGACCACGGATCAACAACCAACACCGCCGCGGTCGACTGGCTATCCAGCCGAGACACCGCGAACCGCGCAAGAGGCGGTTCCCGCCGCAGCGTATCGTTAGGTGGCTCGCTCTAGTGCCACGCTGACTGACCGTCCTGACTGCGGAAAGTGAGCCACGCGTCAAGTGGCCAAATTCTCTGTTCTGCTGCGCACACACGGCGAATTTCTTTTGCCTTTTTGCACGCCACTCGCACCGATCATCTCCTCCGATCGGCTTGTTTTGCCGCAAAAATACATCTCTAGGGGGAGCTGGGTAACGTGCCATCGTCAAGATGTCGGCAATTTCGTGATCTAGGCAATCTGCCAAGTCAAAACAAATGTAATGCGAAAAATCTGACGCCTTGACAGTGATTCTCACTGTGATAGGTTATCCCCCCTAGTCCGCGAACGGACCGCAGACTGTTTAATCGGCAGATTTTCACTTCCCACCCGCAGCTCCGTTTCCCTGCCTGCTATCAAGTCGGCCGTCCATTTGCGACTGCCGCTTTTTAATAGATCGAGAAAGTTGGTCGCGGCACGCCGCCGCTGTGGCCAGAACACTTTTGGTGACATGGGCGGCTGGGAGGTCGTGATCGGCTTCCGGCCAGGAATTTGTGTTTGGTTTTTTTTGGAGGATTTTTGATGAGTAAGAAATTTGTGATGCGAGCCGCCGTTTGTGTGGTGGCCCTGTTGTGTGCGTCGGTCGTGATGGAAAGCCAGGCCAACGCCCGCGGCAAGCTTTTCGGTGGTCGTCACGGCGGTGGTGGCTGCTGCGAAGAAGCCGAAGCCAGCTGTGGCTGCCCGGCCGCGGAAGAGCCCTCGTGCGGTTGCCCAGTCGTCGAAGAGCCGGCGTGTGCCGCCCCCGAGCCGAGCTGCGGTTGTCCGGTCGTCGAAGAGTCGTGTGGTTGCCCCGCTGAGCCGAGCTGTGGTTGCTCGAGCGACGGCGGCCGCAAGCACCGCTTGTTCGGCGGTCGTCGTCATCGCGGTGGTGGCTGCGGTTCGAGCTGCGAAGCTAGCTGTGGCGCTCCCGTCGAGTGTGGTTGCGGCGCTCCGTCCGACGCCGCTCCCGTCGACACCGAAACGCCGCCGGCTCCGGAAGCCCCCGCTGCCTAATGGCTGTCGGGACGCAAGTTTGCTAGATTGGTCCGCGCTGGCAACGAACACGTGCCAGGTTCCGGGAGACGAAGACCGGACCGGGTAACGAGCCAGTCGACCGGCTGCGATGAGCCGCCGGGGACACCAGCGCGAATCGGGCTCGCCGAACTGTCGGGGTGATTTCAGCTTCTTTCGAGAAACACACCACGGTTGGGAGTCGCCCACAGCGACAACGACGAGCAAGTGGCCGGGCCCTTCGGAGAAGGGCCCGGCTTCGTTTTTTGATGCTAGCATTGCCGTCCGTCGCCATCGCATTGTCGTGAGCGGCTTGCTATAGTCGCCACCCTTTCGTTTCTGGCGATTTCTGGACGGCTGCGACGGACCTCGGTCATGCGATTTTCGGTCCAACTTGACGACTTCCGCGGGCCGCTCGATCTGCTCGTGTATCTGGTACGCAAGCACGAGCTCGACGTCGTCGACATTCCGCTCGCCCGAGTGATCGACCAGTATCTCGAATACATCGCGGTGCTCGAACAAATTGACGTCGACGCGGTGGGCGATTTCCTCGACATGGCCAGCTCGCTCATCGAGATCAAGTCGCGGATGGTGCTCCCCGGCGAAGAGGAAGTCGCCCAGGAATTGGAAGATCCGCGCCGGGAACTGGTGCGACGGTTGCTCGAGTTCAAACAGTACCGCGACGCCGCCAGCATGCTCGACGAGCGGAGCCGCGAATGGCGCCAGCGATTTCCGCGGCTGGCGATCGACGCGCCCGCGCGTCCCATCGAGCCGCAGGAACAGCCGATCCACGAAATCGAGTTGTGGGATCTGGTGAGCGCGTTTGGCCGGGTGCTCAAAGAAAAGCTGGCCACCACGGGCCCGACCCACATTCGCTACGACGACACGCCGATCCACGTCTTCATGCAACAGATCGACGCTCGGCTGCGGACCGAGGGCCGCGTGGCATTCGCCGCGTTCTTCGACTCGGCGGTTCACAAATCGACGCTGATTGGCATGTTTCTCGCCGTGCTGCAATTGATGCGCTACCAACACGCTCGGGCAGTGCAGCCGGAGCTGTTTAATGAGATCTGGCTCGAGGCAGGCGCCGAGCCGCTGCCGGCCGAGATCGCGGTCGTCGATGAGTACGAGCACGGCGCGGCGGGCGAGTGATGCCGCGGCCCATTTCGCTGCGCTATCATTCCGCATAAAATGGCAGTGCACGAATTCGTCCACCGTCACGCCCCGCGCCGAACCGCTCGCCTTGCCCCAGCGTCGTCCTCTTCCTTGGTCACCGTCTTTCATGGTCAACAATCTCCCGGTCAAGACGCACACGCACCGCGACCTCACGATCGAAGGCTACTCGCGGGCGGCCGTGCAAACTTACTGGCGATTGCCCGAGCTGAAGCTCGGCTTCGACCTGGGCGCCCAGCCGTGGTCGTTCATGGGTACCGAGACGTGGTTCGTCACGCACGGCCACCTCGATCACATCGTCGCCCTGCCGGTGTACGTCGCGCGGCGGCGGATGATGAAGATGACCCCGCCGGTGATCTATATGCCGTCCGAACTGGTCGACCCCGTGCAGAAGCTGCTGCACCAGTGCACGCGGCTCGATCGCGGTCGGCTGCCGTGCGATCTGCGGCCCGTCGAGCCCGGCGACGAGATCGAGCTCTCGCGCGAGTTGGTGGTGACGACCGTCGCCACGCGCCACACCGTGCCGTCGCTCGGCTACATCGTCTGGGACCGCCGCCGGAAGCTCAAAGCGAATTATCAAGATCTCTCGGGCGAGCAGATCCGCGACCTGCGGCTCGCGGGCACCGACGTGACCGAGGAGTTCCGCCGCCCGCGCGTCGCGTATCTCGGCGACAGCGCCCCGCCCGGCCTCGACGACAACCCGGTGATGTACGAAGCCGAGATTCTCATCTGCGAGCTGACGTTCGTTGCGCCCGACCATCGCAAAGAGCACATCCACAAATTCGGCCACATGCACCTCGACGATCTGGTCGACCGACGCGATCGCTTCAAAAATGAGCTGATCATCGCCGGCCACCTCAGCACGCGCTACCATCCGAACGCGGTCCGCGAAATGGTCCAGCGGGCGCTGCCGGACATGCTCGGCGACCGGCTGCTGCTGTGGCTGTAGAGACAGGCCGCCCAGTCGCAACTATCTTTCAGCCGCAAGGGCGACTCTTTTGGACGCGAAGTGCGATTGCATTATACTGCGAGCATGGACGCCGACCCTTCTTCGTTGCCTTCCGAAACCAACGATCGCAATGAATCGTCGATCAGCTCTCGACGCACTACGGCGTTTCTGATTTTGAGACTCGTTCTGTTTTTGGTTGCCATCTGGGGTGCCGTGTTCTACAACTCCATAGCGCAGATCGCGGCGCCCGACATGCGGACCACGCTTGGCGTGGCGCTGTTGGTCGCGGCCTTATTGATTGCCTTGTTTCATTCATGCAGAAGCCTTAGTGCACACTGTTCCCATCGGCGTCGCGCGCGAGAACTCCCTGTGGACGAGGCCGCGGCATTGCTCACTCCGCGCGAGGCATCTCCGCAATCCTTTCGAAAACGCCTGGCGGTCTATCTTCACCTGCCGGAGAGCGACGTCCTGCCGCCGCGCCCGCGGCCGACGTCGACCATGCCATTCTGGAGCATGGTCCCCTTGTCTCAGCACACGACAGTGATGAAGTCCGTCGAATACATCCGCGCGATTCTTGAGCGGATCCGGCATGCGGTGCGCGGCGGATAAGTCCAACTACGCCGTTCGCGTCGCCCGCTGCAGATCGATCACCCAAGCCGGCGTTTCGCGCACGTACTTTTCGACGTATTTGCGGCGGGAGAAATAGTAGAGGGCGGTCGCGCCTTGGAATGCCGCGCTCAGCGCGATCACCGTGCCGTAGAAAGCGACGACGATCGGCTTGACCAGGTCGCCCACTCTGTCGAGCGAACCGAATGCGGCGCTAAGTTCCGGGTTCGCTCGCAACTGGGCTTCGATCGAATCGCCGCCCCACAAGTTGGAGTACAGCGCCCACGCGCAGTAAACGGTGATCATTCCCAACAGACCAAGTTGGTTCCAGCCCAGGATCGATGCTCCGGCCGGGTCGAAATCCAGCAGCCGGCGGCGGCCGCGGAATTCATTCCAGGCGACGACCGCGAGGGCCGCAAACACCAAAAAGCCGGCCAGGCTGAGTATCGCAAACGGCGCTGAGAGCGCTGCGAGGATTGCGCTTGTCCAGGCGTTGAACGAAGCGACGCGGGCGACGCGGTCAATCGGCTGACGGCGCCGGGCGGCAGCGGCCAATTCGCGTTGGTGCGACTCGGCGAGCGGCGGGTTCGTCGGTGGGGCGAGGGTGGCGGTGGACATGGCGGCGGGCGGCCCGGGGTGGGGTTGAACGGTAACGAATTGTACATCGCCGGGCGGGCGGCAAAGCGACGAAGTGGCTCGAAACGGCCAGTCCAGAACCGGCCATTTCGGGTGTCGGCCAGACGGGGCGAGCGGCCTGCACCCTTCAAAACACGGCAATTCCAGCAATTTCCGAAAAATCTGCCCACCGTGGTAACACCCGGAAAATCGCCCGTAAGAGAGGGTGTGGCGGAATCCGGCAGACGCCGCCGAGCATCAAATCAACGCGATTCGGGAAGCTCACCATGAACGGCCAACTCACAGCGACGTATCCCGGCGCGACATATACCAGCCTCGAAGCCAACTATGAGATGGGTCTCGACGCGGGCCTGGGGCTTTCCGCCGACGAAGAAACCGCCAACAGCATCACCCACGGCCTCGGCTTCGTGCTGAGCGTGGTCGGGGCATTTGTGATGGCCGACACGCTCGGCGGCGGCGACGCTTGGCGAGTGGCCGGCTGCAGCATCTTCCTGACCAGCATGATCGCCGTCTACGCGATGTCGACGCTTTCGCACGTGTTCCAATCGCCGCGGCTGCGGACGCTCTTCCGCGCCATCGACCAAGGTACGATCTACCTGCTGATCGCGGGCACCTACACGCCCTTCTCGCTGGCTTACCTGCACACCGCGCCGTGGTGGATTCTGCTCGCCGCCGTCTGGGCCGTGGCCCTCTACGGTTTCGTATCGAAGGTGCTGTTCACCCACCGCGTCGAGAATGTTTCGATGTGGCCCTGCATACTAGTCGGTGCGTTGCCGTTCTTGGCCATCCCGACGCTGCTCACCATGCTGCCGCTCGGCGCCCTATGGTGGATGATCCTGGGCGTCGCCTGCTACGGGCTGGGCTTGGTGTTCTGGCTGAACGACCGCCGGGTGCGGCATTTCCACGCGGTGTGGCACATGTTAGTGATGGCCGGCAGCGCGGCCCACTTCTCGGGAGTGCTGCTGTTCGTCGTGCTGCCGCAGTAACTAGCGGCTCGGCGCGAAGCGAAGACGCAAGCGGCTTGCGGCTGCAATCGCTAATGCGAAGAGAACAATCGACGCAGGCTCGGGTACAACCGATAGCGATGCTCCACCGCTCCCGGCTCCCGAGGTTCCAAACTTCGCCTTCCATACGTCGTAGTCGCCGGCGTCGATCGTGCCATTGAGGTTGCCGTCGGCACCAAGGCCAACCTTGACGCTCTGCCCCATCGTGTTCCGCCACGTAGTATAGTCGGCGGCGTCGACGATGTTGTCGCCGTTGTAATCGCCGGCAACAAAACTGGGGATGTAGGTTTCTGCCAACTCCTGCATCGTGCCGTCGAACACATCGCGGTCAACCGGATTGATGCCGCCGATGTTTCCAACCCACGACCATTGCCAGAACTTCCATTCGTCCCAGATGCCGATGTTCGTCGCGGTCGGTGGCACCGCTGAACTGTAGACGTTCGTGCTCGTCGGCTTGGCAAACCACAGATCGTAATTGGCAATATCGGCTTCTAGATAGTTTTGAGCCGTGTTCCCGCCGGTGTATATGATGGGAGCGAAGCCGAGTCGACCCTCCACCGTATTGCAGAAATCGCGGACCCATTCCGAGGTGTAGCCTTTGATCGACGGAGAGACCGGCGGATCGGGCAGCGTTTCCAGATCTAGCACTGGCCGCAGAATCATGGCCGAGCTGCTGTAGTACCCCTGAATTGCGTCCACAAAGTCGTTCGCTTCATCGATCGCGTCGGTGGGGATCGTCTCACCGCTGTTCAGGCGAGCGAAGTGGTACGGTCCGATCGGCACACCGGCCGCGATCGCACCCGCCATGTACGTGTCAAAATTCACGTCTTCGAAATCGACGCCCTCGGTCGCCTTGCAGAAGGCGAACTGGATGCCGGCGTTCTTGACCGTCGTCCAGTTGATCGCGCCCTGATGGTGCGATACGTCAATCCCTTGAACGACCGCATACGACGGCAACGCCGGTCCAAGAACCACGGCCGCAGCAGCGGCGCGGAGGATGATCTTCTTCAGTTCCATCCCTCAATCTTACCATTGGCGACGCACGTTTCTGCGCAGTTGCATCTTCAAAAGACGCAGCAGCCGACCCTGCAGCGTGCATGCGAGATCATCAGCCAGAAGGCGGCAGATTACTTCTTGGTGCGCAGCAGCCGCTCGCGGACGCTCGCCAGACCAGAGTTGAACAGAATCCAGCCGCCGACGAATGAGCCCGCGAGAGGAATGGGAATGCCGACGACGATGCCCGCTAGGATCGCTTTGAGCCACGCGCCCCGTCCGCGGTCTCCAGCATAGCGACTCTGGAAAATGAACGTGCCGATCGCGCCGCCGACAAAACCAACCACGGCTGCTATTGGCGCGACGAGGCCGAGCGAGACGAACTCCTGAGAGAACAAGAACCAGTCGAGGCCCAAGATCCAGGCGCCCGTCGCGGGCAGCAGCCACTGCGCTTCGTGCGGCTCGGTGAGCCACCGCCAAAGCGAGAGCTCGGGCGAGACGGCGGGAATCGGTGTTTGGGTGGCGAGTTCGTTCATCGGCGGAAGCTGGTTCGGCTCCTGGTTCTGAGGATCGTAGTTTGATGGGTCGGGCGCAGCACTCATGCACCCAATTGTACGTCTACGTAGCGCGTCCGGCCACGGTTCAAGAAGCCACTAGCCGCCACCAAGGCGAGCAGCGCGATGGTGACGCTTGCCGGCTCGGGTACGGTAATGCCGCCGCTGCCGGACGCCTCGTCAAAGTGCGACTTCCAAACATCGTAGTCCGCCTGCCGGATCGTGCCGCTCGCGTCGCCGTCGGCAGCCGCGCCTTGCTGCCCAAGCACATTCTGCCCGAGCGTGTTGCGCCACACGGTGTAGTCGGCAGCGTCGACAGTGCCGTCGCGATTATAGTCGCCCGCCAGGATCGTCGGCTCGGGAATCACCAGGTCGACCAAGATCCGTGTGACGTTGTTCGTTTCGTCGGACTCTTCGATGCGGTCGTACGGATCGACGAAAACCTCGAGCCAATATTGGCCGTCGGCGAGCCCGGTCGCCGGCACCCACTGGCCGGGCAGACCCGCGCCATACACATCCGCCCAGCCGATCGAAATACCCAACAGTGGAGACGCGACACTGTTGTATACCGAGGACGGCGGCGCGCCAGGCAGCGACGTGTCGTAGTCGTCGCTGTCGACGACTGCCATGCTGGTCTTGTCGTGCGATGCGACGATCGGCCCGACGCCGTTGCCGGCGAGCACGGTGCGGAAGTTGTACTGCGCGATACCGGGCAGCCACAAATGCCGCGGCGGAACCGAGTCGGCGTTCGGAAAACTGCCGATCAGCCGCTCGTGGTCGAGAACTCCGCTCGAATCGTAGATCCGTTGATAGACGTCCTGAGTGGCGTCGGGATGCGTGACTTCACGGACTTCCAACTTTCCGGCGCCGATGTTGGGCAGCGCCCCGGTGAAGCGGTACACCGTCTCGCCGGGGACGAGCGACGGATCGACAACGCCGTTGTACATAAAGCTCTTCGCCGGGCTGGCCCAGGCGATCAAGTCGGGGAGCACTGTCGCGGCGTGTGCGTTACCCAATGGAGCCAGCAACGAGAAAATCGCTGCTGCATAGGAAACAGTTCGTCGAATCGCGGCGACTCTCATGGCATGCCCGTCTCGGTCCCTTTGAGGGAACAATTCATCCTACAAGTGTGGTGCCCGATCGGACAGAACCTATTTACCGCGTTCACCGCGCAAAATTGGCGTATTTCTAACGAGAAGTCGACCGTGCCTGCTTGATTGCTGCTGCGCTTCGCGGTTCAATCATGGCACATGCTGGCGTGCGTTGCGGTTGGCCCACCTTATCCTTGGAGATCGAAACATGCGGATTTTCCATCTTGGATTCGTGTTTCTTTGCATCGCATTGTACCTCGGCGGCCCAACGAGCGGTGACTTCACGCAAAGAGCGTTTGCACAACAGGACGACGCTGAGACACTGCGAGCCGGCAAGTCGTTCCTCGCGACGCAGGTCTACACGCCCGAACAAGACCGGGCCGTGCTCGCGCTATTCGAGGGCCTGCGCGTGGCCGACGTGTCGGACGGCATGGATCAGGCCGGGCTGGCCAACGTCGGTCTGGTATCGGCCGACATCGGCCCGCTCTGGCGCGACACGCAGCATTTCACGCACCGCATCGTCGGCATCGCCGTCACCGCCCGCTACGTGCCGTCGAACGAGCCGCAGACCGGGCCGCTGGAGACCGACGAGTTCAACCGCTGGATGGGCGACTTCTACAATCAGAAATCGTCCGAGCCGTTCGTACCGTTGTTGCGCGAAGGTAGCGTACTGGTGATCGAGGACGATGGGACGGCCGACGTCGGCTCGATCGGCTCGAACAACATCATGGGCTGGAAATCGCGCGGCTGCGTCGGCGTCGTGACTAGCGCCACGGCCCGCGACACCGACGAGATCATCGCCGAGAAAGTGCCGCTTTACTTCAAGCACGTCGGCCGCGGCATCCGGCCGGGCCGCAATGAAATCGAATCGGTCAACCGGCCGGTAGTGGTCGGCGGTGCGCAGGTGATGCCCGGCGACGTGATCGTGGCCGACGGCGACGGCGTGATCGTCGTGCCGCGTGCCCATGCCGAGCAAGTGGCCAAGTATGCTCGTGCAACGCTGGAATCCGACAAAGCCGCCCGCCGCAGTATGTACAAGCAGCTCGGTCTGCCCGAGGATGATTCCGTACGCTAACGCCGATCAAACCGATCCAAGATGGGACTGGCCATCCTGGCCTGATTTTGCGATCGGTCAATGCGAAGCCGCGGGTTCTGCGATCGCACCCAACTCCCGGTTGTACTTGTCGACCACAGGAATCGTCGTGTCGACGTCGAACACCGAGTTGAGGCCCTGCTCTTCTTGCGGCGGGTCGCCGAGTATGTCCTCGCCCTTGGTCCAGAATGGATCGCCCGGAGACGGTCGGCCTGTGCCGCCGAACGTCCAGAAGTTGCAGCCGGCCAGCGGACCGCCGTCGGCGCGATTCCGCACGACCTGAGCGAAAATGTTGCCGTAGTACTTATCGCGGCTGGTGGTCGCGCTTGCGAGTTCATACGAATGCCCTTCGCGGGGAAAGCCGAACTCCTCGATCACGATCGGCTTGCCGAGCGACCGGGCGAGCGTGCAATGCTTGTCGATGTATTCGTTCGTCTGCTCGATGCAACTCGCCAGTGAACCGGGGATGTTCTTGACGTCGAGCCACTGCCAGTTCTTCGGCCAGATGTGCATCGTCAAGTAGTCGACGTGCGAGTCGGCATGCAGTCGCTCGTACAGATCGATCCGCCCTTCGCTGCCCCGCTCCCCTTCGTTGCCGGTCGAGAGCAGATGGTTCGAGTCGAGCGACTTGAACAGGGCGCACGCATCCTTCATCCATTTCTCGAACGCCGGAATGTGCTCGGCCGAGACGGCTCGCGGCTCGTTGGCGATTTGCCACGCCATGATCGTCGGGTCGTCGATATATTTGACGCCCGTCACCTGGTTCGTCCGGCCGAGCATGAACCGCACGTGGTTGAAGAAGGCCTCGATGCACTCGGGGCTTTCGTGAAACTGGCCGGCGTACTTCATGAACGCTGGCCAACCTTTCTCGAGCGGATAGGGGATGTCGCCGTGGCCGGTCCAGTTGAGGTACTGAGCGTAGCCGCCCGACCATTCCCAGGTGTTGTTCACATAGAGTACGGCCTTCATGTCGCGCTTGCTCATCTCGGCGAGCAAGTAGTCGAGCCCCGTGAGCAGTTCCTGGTTGTACTTGCCGGGCGACTGCTGCAAGCCGGGCGTCACCCGCGTGGGTTGATCGTCCGGTCCCTCGGCTCCGGCCAGGATGCGCAGGTTCCGCATGCCGTGCGCGGCCAAGAAATCGAGTTCCCGCGCGAGCCGCACGCGGTCACCCGTCTCGCCCGGTGACGCCAGCAGTGGCCCATACCAGTAGTTGGTGCCGATGTAGTAATACGGCTCACCGTGCAGATAAAACTTGCCGTCGCGGACGGTGACAAAATCGGACGCCTTGTCGCCCGTTTCCGCAGCGGCCGAGACGGCCACATGGGCAAGAATCAACGACAATGACAAACAACCGATGGCAAATCGCATGGTGCACGTCTCGCCTTATCCTGGGTGGCAGGAACTATTGCTTTTCGGTCAGCGTCATGTCCTTCACGCTGACTTCGCCCTCGTCGGTGCCCAGCACGAAGCCGATGCGGTTGTTCTTGTCCGCCACGTCGTTGGCCGTGAACTCGTACTCATAGTCCTTGAATTCCTCGCCCGGATTAACTTCTTCGTGCAGGCCGATTTCGTGCCAGTCGTCCTCGTTAATCTGGCCCACCAGCAGCAAGGTGACTTTGTCGGGCGACTTCATCTGAAACTTCAAGACGTAGTCTTTGCCATCTTCGAGGTCGAGCTCGGGCTGGTAGGCTTGGACGTGCCAATCGGTGCCGGTCGTCTTCGTCGTGTTGAAGACAATCGCGTCGCCATCGACTTTCATCTCGCCTTTGCCTTCGTCGTTCACTTCGAAGGTCCAAGACTCGACGTCGTTCGTGGGCTTGAGAATGTTTGTCGCTTCGCTCTTGGTGTCTTTTGGCGGAGCTTCTTCGGCGGCGAGCGTAGCCAAGGGGAACAACAGCACAAGCGCGGGAACCAGTAGTGATCGCATAGCGGATTTCTCCAAATGTGGATCTAGAATCGAATAGAGTCCGAGCGACGCGTCGCCAAGAAATTGCTCAAGTAGTTTACTAATCCGGTTGACGCTTTAATAGCTTCTGGACAAAGATTTTCGCAACGGTGCCGAGCCAGCGTGACAGAATCGCAGAAAAAGTCGAGCGCAATCGAGCGACAACTACCGCTTCGAGAACTGCGTGCCGCGACGGGCGCCGCGGAGACCCGGCTTCTTGCGTTCCTTCATCCGCGCGTCACGGGTGAGGAAGCTCTTCTCGCGGAGCTTGTCCGTGAGGTCGCTGTCGTAGCGGAGTAACGCGCGGGCGATGCCTTGCATGCACGCGCCCGCTTGGCCCGTGTTCCCGCCGCCGTGGACCAGAATCTCCACGTCCACGTTCGCCCGCACGCCGCAATGCTCGAGCGGGGCGACGGCCGTGTTGCGATCCTGGTCGATCGTGAAGAACGCCGCCAGCTCGCGCTGGTTGATCGTGAACTTGCCTGAACCGGCGCGGATCCGCACGCGGGCCACGGACGTTTTGCGACGGCCGGTTCCCAGGGCATCGACACTTTTTGTGGCGGCAGCGGCTGACATGAACGAATCCTTCAGGGCGAGGTCAGGGGGCAATATTCAGGAGGCAAAGTTCTGGCTGTTAAGAAAACGGCTTACCTTACGGCGAACGCTTATCTTACGGCGAGTTCCGTCGGCGTCGGCTGTTGCGACCCGTGCGGGTGCTCGGCGCCGGCGTAAATCTTCAGCTTCGTGATCATCTTGAACGCGAGCTTGTTCTTCGGCAGCATCCGCCGCACGGCTTCGTGCAGGATCCGCTCCGGGTGGCGCTCGAAACGGTCGGCCGCCTTCACCGAGCGCTGGCCCGGGTAGCCGGTCGTCCAGCGGTATTCTTTGTTTTCCCACTTGTTGCCGGTGAACTTCACCTTGTCGGCATTCACGACGACGACAAAGTCGCCGGTGTCCACGTGCGGCGTGTAGGTCGGACGGTGCTTGCCCATCAGGATCACGGCAATCTCGCTGGCCAGCCGGCCGACGATCTTGTCCGTGGCATCGACGAGCAGCCACTTCTGTTCGACTTCGCCCGCTTTGGCCATGTAAGTTGTCATGCTACGTATTCCAGCCCAATATATCCGGTAAATTACGGGAATCCAACAGTTTACCGGCTGCGGGGAGGAGCGACAAGGGCGGGCCGCAAACATCGCCAGGGCCTATTTTCGCCGGGCCCGCCGCCACAGGGCAACGCCCCAGAACGCGAGGAATGCCGCCATAGTGCCCATCACGATCAGCGGCTTGCGGATGTCGTGTACCGGCTTGTCGGCGCTCGGTTCCAGGTAGGCTCCCAACGCGAATACCCCCGCCCAGGCCACCAGCGCCGCCGCCAGGATCGCGAACGGCAGCCATTTCTTGCGCGTTTCGATGTCCATAGAACTCAACTACGAAGCAATGACCAATTGGTAGCGGCTCGACCGTACTTTACACTTGGGGTGCGTAGCGCTGGTGCGAAGCACAGTCTAACCGGGCGACCATCCGTCTGCAGGGGCCATTGCCATGATCGTGGGTGTGCCGAAAGAGATCAAGCTGGACGAATATCGTGTGGCCATGTTGCCGGTCGGCGTCGAGGAGCTCGTTCGTCGCGGGCATCAGGTGCTCGTCGAGGCCGGGGCCGGGCTCGGTTCCGGCATCGCCGATCACGATTACCTGGCGCAGGGCTGCGAAATGGTCAGCGGCCCGGAAGAAATTTTTGGCCGCGCCGACATGATCGTTAAGGTGAAAGAGCCGATGCCCGCCGAGTGGCCGTTGATTCGCAAGGGGCAAACCCTCTTCACGTATTTCCACTTCGCCGCCGACCGGGCGCTCACCGACGCGATGCTCAAGAGCGGTGCGACGTGTGCCGCCTATGAAACGCTGGCCGACGATCGCGGCCGGTTGCCGCTCCTCACCCCGATGAGCGAAGTTGCTGGGCGGATGAGCATTCAGGAGGGCGCGAAATACCTCGAGCGGCCGCAGATGGGTCGCGGCATATTACTTGGCGGTGTGCCGGGCGTCGCACCGGCCCACATCACGATCCTCGGCGGCGGCGTCGTCGGTGCGAACGCGGCCAAGATCGCCGCCGGTTTCCGCGCCGACGTGGCGATCCTCGACGTCAACATGGACCGCCTCCGCTACCTCGACGACATCATGCCGCCCAACGTCGACTGCCTGTTCAGCGACCGCCACACGATTCGCGAGCAGCTCGCGTGGGCCGATCTCGTGATCGGCGCGGTGCTGATCCCGGGCGCGAAAGCCCCGATGCTCGTCGAGCAAGAAGACCTCAAGCGGATGAAACCCGGCAGCGTGATCATCGACGTCGCCATCGACCAGGGCGGCTGCATCGCCACCAGCCGGCCCACGTCGCACAGCAATCCGACCTACATCATCGACGAAGTGCTCCACTACTGCGTGACCAACATGCCGGGCGCGGTCGGTCGCACGAGCACCTTCGCCCTCTGCAACGTGACGCTGCCGTGGGTGCTCGAAATCGCCCAGCGCGGCATCGACGCGGCGGCCCGCGACCTGAAACCAGTCGCCCGCGCGATCAACACGTATTCCGGCGAAGTGACTAACAAGGCCGTCGCTGAAACTTTTGGGCTGCCGTACAACGCCCGGTTCAACGCGTAGAATTGCCGCCACGTACCCGTTAGCCGGCGGCCTTGAGCCGGCGCGACCAACACGGCGAGACAAGCTCGCCGGCTAACTCCATGGGACAAATGCCCGCTACGATCCGTTGGCAAGGCGGCGTCGACGGACATTTGGTGCTCCTCGACCAAATGCGGTTGCCGGCGGATACGGTATTCGTCGATTGCCGCACGGCGGAAGACGTGTGGCACGCGATTCGGCGGCTCGTGGTCCGCGGTGCGCCTGCGATCGGCGTTGCTGCGGCTTACGGCGTGTGCATCGGCGTGCAAAGCGGGCGGCGTGTTGATGAGATTTGCGACTACCTGGCCACCTCGCGTCCCACTGCGGTCAATCTCTTCTGGGCACTGGAACGCATGCGCCAAGCGAGCCGGGGCGTCCCCGCCCCCGAGATTGTGGAACATCTGCTCACCGAAGCCCGCGCTATCGACAACGAAGACCGCGAGAAGTGTACCGCCATCGCCCGCCACGGCGCAGACCTGCTCGCCGATTTGCCCGACGGCGCCGGCATCCTCACGCACTGCAACACCGGCACCCTCGTCTCCGGCAGCGGCGACGGCACCGCGCTCGCCGTGATTTTCGAACTCGCTCGTCGCGGCAAACGGCCGCACGTGTTCGCCGACGAAACCCGCCCGCTGCTGCAAGGCGCACGGCTCACGATGTGGGAGCTCCACGAGCGCAACATCGACGCCACGCTGATCTGCGACTCCGCCGCCGCCCAAGTGATGCGCGAAGGCCGCATCGCGGCCGTGATCACCGGCGCCGACCGTATTGCCGCGAACGGCGACACGGCAAACAAGATCGGAACCTACAGTGTGGCGACACTCGCCGCGGCGCACAGCATTCCGTTCTACGTCGCCGCCCCGACGACAACCTTCGACCTCTCGATCGCCGCCGGCCGCGAGATTCCGATCGAACAACGCGGAGCCGAAGAAATCACGCACGCCTTCGGCCGCCAAACTGCACCCGACGGCGTCGGCGTCTACAATCCCGCTTTCGACGTCACCCCCGCCGAACTCATCACTGCCATCATCACCGACCGCGGTGTTATCGAACCGGTGGATCGAATGTTTGTGCGCGAACTTGTGGAATGACAAAAACCGGGGTCGAGGACGACCCGGCTCGCTGCTATTCGCCGTCAGTTCTCCAACCGCACGAATTGCCATTGCTGTTCGCCGCCGGGGAGTTGCACCGTCACGGGGCCGTAGGGCTGGAGCAGTTGGTAGAGCGAGGCGCGGAAGCGGACGGCCTGGTTCTTGTTGAGCGACCACGACACGCGCTGCGACTGCTGCCGAATATCGCCCGAGAGGCTGTAGTTCGAGTTGGTGATCATGTCGTAATAGTTGCCGGCGATGTGGCCGTGCTGATCCACCGCAAGCTGCACCATCCGCGTGCCCGGGTCGCCGGGGCCCGTCATCAGCGAGAACACGCCCAACGGATACCACTCGCCGTAGTGTGAACGATCGAACTGCTGTAGGTTGTTGCCGTAATAGGCGCGGTACTGTTGCGGCACGTTACCCCAGTTGAGCCAGCTGTAAACGCCCGGCAGCGTGCCGCCGATCCAGACGTTCGTCTTGTTGTTGTCGTGCTTCCAGGCCTTCGGATGGTCATTGTACCACTGGCTGCTGAACGGCTGCTGGTTGCCGCCGAAGGCTTGCGTCCACTTTGCGACGTCGTGTGAGCCTTGCCATTTGCCGGCGTTCCAGCCACCGATCGTGAGTCCCTTCTGATTGCCCTGTTGCCAATTCTGGAGTTGTTGATTCTGGAACTGCTGGCCCTGGAATTGTCCTTGTTGGTTCGAGCGACGGAACTGGTTCGAATTGCCTTGACCCTGATTGTTCTGACCCTGACCATCCTGCCCGCCGGGGAAGAACTGCTGGAATTGTTCGATGCCTTGATTGTCGGATTGATTGCCCGACCGCCGACCGCTCTGACGATTCGAGTCGTCGCTGTCGTCATCATCGTCGTCGTCACTGCGATTCGATTGATTGCTGTCTTGTTTCTTCGCACCGCCAAAGCTAAAGCCTTGCGCACTCGCAGGCTGCGAATTCGCAAACAGCACCACCAGCGCGAACGCCGGCAAACACATCGGACGCATGATCTTGTTCATGGCAATTCCCCCAAAAAGAGAAGAGTTCGGGAAGCCTGGACGGAATGGACGCGATTCAATCGCCGCGCGTCTCCCACGAACTCAAGCAGATACCAACCCCCTTTACCTGTCAAGCAGCGCGCCGTACGTTAGGCTTTCTAGCCTGACTAGATGTCGCATGTCAGCCTCGAAAGGCTATCGTACAAGTCTACCTCACCGGCCGCACATGAATTCTACGCCGGCTCCGGCCGGGCCGACGTGAGGAAATGGAGCACCGGCGTCGTGGCGAGCGTCGTCACGAGCGCCATGATCACCATCATCGCAAAGAGCTTCGCGGAAATGACGCCGAGTTCCAATCCGATGTTCAGCACGATCAGCTCCATCAATCCCCGAGTGTTCATCAGAATGCCGAGCGATGCCGAGAGCCGCCAATCGAGGCCGGTGCAGCGGGCGGCCAGCAGCGAGCCACCGAACTTGCCGAGCGTGGCGACCAGGATGATCACCGCCGTGAACAACCAGGCCTCGCTGCCCGAGACGAGGCCGATCTGGGTCCGCATGCCGGTGTAAGCGAAGAACGCGGGGAGCAAGAGAATCTTCACGATGTCTTCGAGCTTGTGACGGAAGTCGAGCGCGACGTCCGAGTCGTGCGGGATGATCGCGCCCAACAGGAACGCCCCGAAGATCGCGTGGATGCCGATCCACTCCGCCGCCAGCGCCGACAGAAGCAGCGCCACGAGCACCCACACCGCCATCCGCCGCGGCGGCTGCTTCTCCGCGTGGTGGCCCAAAAAGCGATTCGCCAGCGGGCGAATCACCGCCAGCATCAGCGCGATGAACAAGATCGCAAGAATTACCGTCAGCACGGCGCCGCCGAGCTTCGACTGCGCGACGCCGACGACAAACGCCAAGAGGCACCAGGCCGTGACGTCGTCCGCCGCGGCACAGCTCAAGGCCACCACACCGAGCTCGGTGTTCTCCATGTGTCGGTCGGTGAGAATCCGCGCGAGCACCGGGAATGCCGTGATCGACATCGCCACGCCCATGAACAGCGCGAAGCTCGTGAACGGCACATCGGGCGGCGCGAGCTTCGGATAGAGCCACAGTGCCAAGATCGCCCCCAATAAGAAGGGACAAACGATGCTGGCATGCGAGATGGCGACCGTGGCGTGGGCCCGCGAACGCAACAACCCCGCGTTGAAATCGAGCCCCACCAGAAACATATAAAGGATCACGCCGATCTGCGCGATGATGCCGAGATACGGCCCGACATCCCGCGGCAATACGAAATTCATGGCCGCCGGCCAAATCCACCCCAACAACGACGGCCCGAGCATGATGCCGGCCACGATCTCGCCGATCACCCGCGGCTGGCCAAAGTGGACAAACAGCTTCCCCAGC
>JANNTD010000400.1:0-13664 GCA_031403315.1 Planctomycetota bacterium | reverse complement strand
GCAGGTCACCAGTGCCTCGGGACGGCTGGGCTCGGGAACGTCCACCGGTCCCGGCGGGTACGCTACGATCAGCGGCATGCATCCCACCACCGGCACGCTTTCTTCTTGGAATGTGACGGGCGCGATGAATGTCCGCAGTGGGGGCATCACACTTTCTGATAGCGGTCGACTCAATTCAGCTTCGGGAGCCGTGGGTGGAGACTCGGCCTATGCCAGCGCGCATATCGACACTCTCGCCTTGTGGAGTATCGATGGCAACCTTGCCGTCGGTCCAGCGACGACAATTGGCGATGGGCAGGGGGTCGTCACCATTCATAACAACGGTCGCCTTTCCGTGGATGGCAATGTCGACGTCCGAGGAACCACCACCCGCACGAGTGAAATCATTGTCCAATCCTCCGCAGAACTGGACGTCGATGGCAACGTGGTTGTGGGGCCGCATGGCGTGGTGACGTTTCGCGATTCGACGTACGCTCAGAGCGGAGTTCTGGGCGCCGAAACCTTCGAAAACCTGGGCGGCCCCAGCAACAATGTCGCGGGGGGAATGACGCGATTCATGGATAACGCCACTGCGGGAGGGACTCACATTACCAATCGTCCGGGGGCCACGGTCTTTGCCTATGCGGGAGAAACCCAATTTCGCAACTTCGCGACGGCTGGCAGTTCCTTCTCGGGCCATGGTCGGTTCGACAACATGCCGGGGGTCACCAGCGCTTTCAGCGGTGCGACGCGGTTTTTTGATTTCGCTTCGGCGGCTGAGGCCGAGTTTTACAACCATCCCGGCAATTGGACCATTCCGCCGACCGTTGAATTCAACGGCGACTCCACCGGCGGCGACGGCACGTTTGTCAACCTGCCCGGCGTGCTGGGGGTTTCGCTCGGCGGAGCCTTCGTCTTCAACGACTCTTCAAGCGCCGGTTACGGGACCTATACCAGTCAGGGTGAAGGAGGCAGCGCGACTTTCAACGACAATGCCACCGCCGACCACGGCACGTTTTCCACCGCAGACAATATCGGCGGCAACAGTTACATACGATTCAACGAAGATGCGACCGCGGGAAATGCGACCATTAGCTTGGGAGCTTCGACCGCGCTGCGATTTTATCAGCGTTCGAATGCCGGCGACGCCAACATCACCTTACGAACCTACGGCAGAGCTAATTTCAGCGGTGAGTATAACGTGGCGGGCAATCCGACCGTCAGCGCTGGCACGGCCGATATCGTCGTCATGGGTTCCAACGTTCCCGGCGCCTACGGCGGCCTTCTCGACTTCAGTACCTATTCCACGGCGAGCAACGCCACGATCAATACCTTCGGCGGCACGGTCGTCGGCGCCGGCGGCGGCTATACGTACTTCGATTACTCAGGTCGAGCAGGGAACGCCACGCTCATCACGCACGGTTCCGGCGTCGCGGGGGCGGCCGGGGGCGAAACGCGATTTCAACGCGCCGGCAACGGCGACTCCGCTCGCGCCATCACCCATGCGGGTGGTCTCTTGAGCATTGCCAGCAACCGATCCTATATCGTTACCACCTTCGGCTCGATCGAAGGCGCGGGTACGTACGAGCTCAGCGGCGCCGAACTGCAAACCGGCAGCCTCAACACCGATACTACAGTGACAGGCCCCCTCGTCGATTATTCGTTCGTCAGTCTGGGCGGCATGCTCACCAAGGTGGGCACCGGCACACTCACACTCGCCGGGGCGAACACCTACACGGGACTTACCAAGGTCAATGCCGGCGCGCTTGCCATTAACGGTTCGATTGTCGGCGATGCGCAAGTCAACAGCGGCGGCACGCTCAACGGCACCGGCACGATCGGCGGCGTCGTGACCGTCAATGCGGGCGGCACGTTCGCGCCTGGCACCTCGCCCGGCACGATCACTATCGGCGGCCTCTCGCTGGCATCCGGCAGCATCCTCGACTTCGAGCTGGGCGATGCCGCGTACGATCGCATCATCGTCAACGGCAATGCGTCGCTCGCCGGCATCCTCAATGTCTCGCTCTTTGGCGGATTCACGCCCACCGCCGGACTGTCGTTCAACTTGTTGGATTGGACGAGCTCTAGCGGCACGTTCGGCTCGCTACAATTGCCGATGCTCGCCGGTTTGGCCTGGAACACCTCGCAACTCTACACCGACGGCATCATCAGCCTCGCTGTGATTGGCCCCCTCCCCGGCGACTACAACCAAAACGGCACGGTCGACGCCGCCGACTACACCGTCTGGCGCAACAACCTCGGCAGCGGCACCGCGCTCCCCAACGACGACACCGCCGGCGTCGGCACCGACGACTACACTCGCTGGAAAAATCATTTCGGCGAAACGCTTGGCTCGGGGGCTGGCTCGGCTGCAGCCTCGTCGTCGTCGACCGTTCCGGAACCGGCTTCAGTCGTGCTGCTGGCGGCAGCGATTGCGCCAATGTTGGTCAATGCGTTCAAGCGGATCCACCGCAACGAGTCGATCAGCCGAATGTTTCGCTAGGGGTCTGTCCCCAATTTCGGCAATGACGGTCGACTCGCATTGATCCGCTCGCGGAAAACGGGGGGCTGACCCCGTCGCTAACTCCGCCCAATCTCGTCAATTTGCGGCGGATTTTGTTTGTTGTTGCCTGGCGGAGCGGTGTAGTATCAGAGGCGATCCAATCCGCCAGGAATGGCCATTCACCCTGAACCAATTGGGAGGTCATTGCGATGAAACTTCGATGCACGCTTTGCGCTTGTTGTCTGGTCTTAGTTGCGCTGCCGCAGACGGTCGCGGCACAGAACTACACGTTCACGAACATCGCCGACAACACCGGGCCGTTTTCCATATTCCTCGGGGGTGGCATCGGTGGCCCGCGACTCAACAACAGCGGGGCGGTCTCCTTTACTGCCTTTTTGGATAATGGCGGCAGCGGCGCTTATCGCAGTGATGGTGTCGCAATCACGACCATTGCTGACAGCTCCGGCCCGAATTCCAGCTTCGTCCTTAACGACATCAACGATGCCGGCCAGGTTGCATACGCCGCAACTTCGATACATCTCGGGCAAGGGTTTTTCCGGGGCGACGGTGTGACCGCGACCACGATTATCCTTGCAAAAGATCTGCCGTTCGACAGCGGCATATTCCTTGATGATGGCATACCGATAACGATGAACAACGCGGGCACAGTCGCGTTCTACGCGCACGGACGGGTCGGGGCCGGCTCAACCGTCGACGCCGTTTTCGTAGGCAGTGGTGGGAACATCACAATGATCTCTAACCCCGCTGCTCATCGAGCGTTTAATCCAAAAATAAACAATCTGGGTAACGTCGCATACAACTATAGTATTTCTACCATTGAGAACGGTATTCGTCTGGGTAACGGGGGGACGACTTCCCTGGTCATCAACGACACGGGCTCGTATAGCGTTGGCGCGGGGCTTAGCTTGAATGACAACAACGTCGTGGCGGTGGCCGCCGAGCATGATGCTGGCGGTTGGTACGTCCTGCGAATCGATGGAGCCACCGTCGATGTCGTTGCGGGTCCATTTGAGGAAACTCCGGTTTTCCTTGAACCAGGGGTTCATGATGTGGGTATCAACAACGCCGGCGACGTGGCATTCCTGGCCCACGTCGTACCCAACATCTTTGGCATCCTCACCGGTCCCGATTCCGTCGCCGACAAAGTGATCCGCGACGGCGATGCCCTGTTTGGTTCGACGGCCACGATACTCAAAGGCGTCACGACAATTGACGGCCCGAACGACGCGGGCCAGATCGTCTTCCGCTACTCGCTGGCCGACGGGCGGCAGGGTATCGCCCTGGCCACGCCCATTGCCGAACTTGCCGGCGATTACAACCAAGACGACGTGGTCGATGCGGCCGATTACACCTTGTGGCGCGACACCTTGGGACAAAGCGGCTCCGGTCTCGCCGCCGACGGTAACTGCAACGACGAAATCGACACCGGCGACTACGATATCTGGAAATCCCACTTCGGCGACGTGTTTCCTGGCAGCGAGGCCGGTAGCGGTTCGACCGGAGCCTCGCCCTCCCTTCTTGCCGTTCCGGAGCCGTGTGTCCTCGTCCTCGTCGCCGCAGGGATTCTCGGCTTGATTGCCGCTGGCCGGCCCAAATCAGGGCTTGCCGAACCACCCCTATTTACGGCAAAATAGTGGATTCCCGGTTGGGTTCCCATTTCGACTTGTGAGGAGTGCCTTTCGTGTCAGTCTGCATTCGCATGAAGAAAATTGGCCGGTCGCATCAGAACTTCTTTCGCGTTTGCGCGATGGACAAGCGGGCGCCGCGGCATGGACGGCCGCTCGAAGAGCTCGGCACCTACGACCCGCACGTGAAAGACACCGATGCCCGCGCCCTGCTGAGGGCGGAGCGGATCGACTATTGGCTCAGCGTCGGTGCGCTGCCGTCGGAAAAGGTCTCCGTGTTGATCAAGAAGTACGGCACGAACGGCACGCATTTGGCCGCTCAGAAGGCCGCGCTCGAGCGGATAGCGCAGCCGAAGACGGTGCCCGATCCGGGTGTGCCGGCGAGCCTCCCGAAATCGAAGGCCGTGAAGGGCGCTCCGTCCGAGAACGGTTCCAGCGAAGTTGCGGCCGAACCGGTCGCCGCCGCAGTTATTGAGGCATCCAGCGTCGAAGCAACCAGCATCGACGCAGGCAATATCGAAGCGACCGAGGGGACCAACGGCAGCGAGTAAGTTGTTTGCCGACCGACGATTCGAATAGACGATGCGAATAGATGTACTGACCCTGTTCCCGGATATGTTCCCGGGCTATTTGGGCCAGAGCCTCTTGAAGCGGGCGATCGACGCCGGGTTGGTGAACATCCAGTTGCATGACATCCGCGATTGGGCTCGCGGCAAGCATCAGCAGGTGGACGATCGGCCATTCGGCGGCGGACCGGGCATGGTCCTTCGGCCGGAACCGGTAGTCGAGTGTGTCGAAGCGGTGCTGAGCCAGACAACCGAAGCGGTTCAAGCGCAAGCCGAGCCGCCCAATAACAGCCAACCAGGCCATGTGGTGTACCTAACGCCGCAAGGCCGAAAACTAAATCAAACGATTGCGGAGGAACTCGCGGGCCGCGGACGGCTTGTGCTCCTCTGCGGAAGATACGAGGGCATCGACCAGCGCGCGATCGACATCCTGCGGCCGGACGAACTTTCGATCGGCGACTTCATCCTCGGCGGGGGCGAAGTCGCGGCGATGGTCGTCATCGACGCGGTGGTGCGATTGGTGCCGGGCGTGTTGGGAGACGAAGAAAGCAACCGACAGGATTCATTTTCCGGCGAGCCGCCGCTCTTGGAGTTTCCCCAGTACACGCGGCCCCGCGAATACCGAGGCCTGGAAGTGCCCGAAGTGCTCACCAGCGGCAATCATCCGGAAATCGCCCGCTGGCGGGAAGAACAAAAACTTAAGCGAACCCGCGAACGTCGGGCCGATCTGCTAACGAAAAACGATCCGTCGCAAGACGATTAATAAGCTAGAAGGACGAGAAACATGAGCCAGCAAATACTCGAAATGGTCGAGAAGTCGAGCCTCAAGGCCGAGGTTCCCGAATTCAATATCGGCGACGTGGTCGACGTGCACACCAAAATTCTGGAAGGCGACAAAGAACGCATCCAGATTTTCTCCGGCGTCGTAATCGCCCGCAGCGGCTCCGGCACCCGCGAGATGTTCACCGTCCGCCGGATGGTGGCCAACGAGGGCGTCGAGCGGAAGTTCCCGCTCCACTCCCCGCGAATCGCAAAGATCGAAGTCTTGCGCAGCGGCGTCGTCAAACGGGCCAAGCTGTACTTCCTGCGTGGCCGCACCGGCAAGAGCGTGCGACTCAAGGAACGTCGCCGCGACGAAGCCTAGACGATTTATTCGAACATGCCCCTGCGATCACGATGCAGCTGCGACGACTATGCCGCTGAAAACGTGGCTGGCCAAATGGTTTCCGCCTAAATCGCTCGGCGAGCGCGGCGAAGATTTTGCGGCCCGTTATCTCAAGCGACTCGGTTATCACATTGTTGGCCGGCAGGTTGATCTGCGAGTCGGTGAACTCGATATCGTCGCCGTCGACGGACGAACCGTCGTCTTCGTCGAAGTAAAAACGCGAACTTCCACCGCCGCCGGTTCGCCCGCCGAAGCTGTCGACGACGAGCGGCAGTTGCGAATGACGCGGGCCGCGCTCGCATACCTCAAGTCGCATGGCCTCTTGGAATACTCGGCCCGCTTCGACGTCGTCGCCCTCATTTGGCCCGAGGGCGCTCGCACGCCGACTGTCGAGCACATCCAAAACGCATTTCCCGCCGTCGGCCGAGGCCAGTTTTTTAGCTAGTTTGCTTGGGGCTGCCCCCGCCGCCGTGCCCCGCTAGAATAAAGCTAGCAGTTCGAACCAGGCGTGGTTCTTCTCGGCTCGAAGCCTACCAGGAAGGTAAAATAGTTCATGGCGAAGCACATTTTTGTCACCGGCGGCGTAGTCAGCTCTCTCGGCAAGGGCCTCACCAGCGCGTCGATCGGCATGCTGCTCGAAAAGCGCGGGCTTTCCGTGCGGATGCAAAAGCTCGATCCATACATCAACGTCGACCCCGGCACGATGAGTCCCTATCAGCATGGCGAGGTCTACGTCCTCGACGACGGCAGCGAAACCGACCTCGATCTCGGCCACTACGAACGCTTCACCAACGGCCCTCTCTCGCGCGATTCGAACTACACCACCGGCCAGATCTATCTATCGGTGATCAACAAAGAGCGGCGGGGCGAGTTTCTGGGCAAGACGGTCCAAGTCATCCCGCACATCACCAACGAAATCAAAAGCGTGATCGCCAAACTCGGCGAGGATCGCGACGAATGCGTCGACGTGGTGATCACCGAAATCGGCGGCACGGTCGGCGACATCGAAAGCCTGCCGTTCCTCGAAGCAATTCGCCAGTTTGCACTCGACGTCGGCAAGCAAAACTGCCTCTACATCCATCTGACGCTCGTGCCCTACTTGAAAGCGGCCAAAGAGCTGAAAACCAAGCCCACGCAGCACTCCGTCGGCCAACTTCGCGAGATCGGCATTCAACCCGACATCCTCGTCTGCCGCACCGAGCATTCGCTCAGCCGCGAGGACCGTGAGAAAATCGCCTTGTTCTGCAACATGTCGATCGACGCGGTGATCGAGGAGAAGGACAAGGATTTCTCGATCTACGAAGTGCCACTCAGCCTGCTCGACAACAAGATCGACCGGCTGATTGTCGACCGCCTCGGCCTCAAGACGCCAGAGCCGGACCTCCAGGATTGGCGAGATCTGTTGCAGCGGTTGCGGAACCCGGAGCACGAAATCAGCATCGCGATCGTCGGCAAATACGCTGAACACCGCGACGCTTACAAGTCGATCTACGAGGCGCTGGACCATGCCGGTATCGCACACCGCGCCCAGGTTCGCGTCGGTCGCATCCGCAGCGAAGACGTCGAAGCGGAAGGTCCCGAGCGGCTGCTCTCCGGCTACAACGGCGTGCTCGTGCCTGGCGGCTTCGGCGAGCGTGGCATCGAGGGCAAAGTCGCCGCCATTCGCTATGCGCGCACCAAGGGCATTCCGTTCTTCGGCATCTGTCTTGGCATGCAGTGCGCCGTGATCGAGTTTGCTCGCGACGTTTGCAATCTTGCCGGCGCTCATTCGACCGAGTTCGACAAGGATGCCCAGCACCCCGTGATCTGCCTGCTCGACGAGCAAAAGTCGATCACCGACAAGGGTGGCACGATGCGTCTCGGCGCTCAGCCCACGCGGCTCGAATCCAACACGCTTGCCGCCCGCGCGTACGGCAGTACGGAAGTCTCGGAGCGCCATCGCCACCGATACGAGTTCAACAACGTCTACCGCCAGCAATTTACCGCCCACGGCATGAAGTTTTCCGGCACGAGCCCCGACGGCTCTCTCGTGGAGGTGATCGAATTGCCGGAGCATCCGTGGTTTCTGGCCGTGCAGTATCACCCCGAGTTCAAATCGAAGCCGACGGCGCCGCAACCGCTCTTCGCCGATTTCATCGGAGCAGCCGTGGCCCACAGCCACGGTAAGTCCGGCCGCGCGAATCCCGTCGGCCGCGACGATTCGGCAGCGAGTCCGCGCCGCACACCCGCCAACAAATAGATCATGGCCGACGAAAAAAAGATCATCATCGACGAAGATTGGAAGTCCCAGGTCCAAGCTGAAAGAGAAGCAGCCGAGAAGGAAGCTGCGAAGCTGCCATTGCCGCAGGCCTTCGCGGCAGAAGGTGCGAATGCCGGTAGCAACTTTCAAATGCCGCCCGCGTCGCTCGAAATGTTGATCACGACGCTCGTCACCGAAGCCATGATCTCGCTCGGCCAGGTGCCCCATCCGCACACCGGCGAAGTCGTCTTCCAGCCGCAACAAGCGAAGTATCTCATCGATACTATCGACGTGCTCCGCGAAAAGACGAAAGGGAATGTGACGCCCGATGAATCGGCGTTGATGGAACAGCTACTCCACCAATTGCGGATGGCCTACGTGCAACTGACGGCTTCTCCGCAATCCGTCGTAATCGAAACGCCGTAGGCATGCGTCAGGCTCGAGTACGCCCGACGCAAGAAAAACGCCATGCCCAGTTGGACGGCTCCCTGGCATCCCCTGCCGAGGAAGTCTTGCAAACGCGACTTGCATTTCCCAACCGGGTGACAGCGGCCGGGTTTTCACGTGTCAATTGTCCGAACTGGGCATGGCTGCGGTCTGTGATGAATTGATAGCGGCTTTCTTGCGGCAAATGGTTTAGCTCGACAAATGGTCCAAAAGTTGCCGAAACGCCGGCATCTCCTCGCCGACGTAGTTGCTCCATCTCTCCGGATGCCAAATCTCGACGCACACGGCGGCACCCACGACCATTGTTTCGCTTCCCGGCTCAACGCCGAGAAACTCTCGAAATCCCTCCGGCAGGACCAATCGGCCGCGGCCTGCTAACTGTACCTCGCGGTGCCTCGTCGACAGCAATCGCCCCAAACGCTGTACGTCCTCGACCCGCCCTTCCAATCGGCCGGCCTCGATCTTGCTCTCAATCAACTGGACTCCCGCGTCGAGCCGCGCCTTCCACAAAGCAACGTTCCACAGACTGAGGCAACCGGGTCGCTCTTTGGCCAAGATGCAATCGCCTCCGTCGGGCGCCAGCGTCTCGGCCAATTCAGGCGGAATCGACAAGCGATAACGCTGGTCGAGAGTCCGAGTCGATTCTCCAAGAATTAAGTGAACCATGGCCGCCGAGGCTGGTGGGTCAAAGGCCGGACTTGGGGTTGGCCATCCTCGGCTGCGCAAATCGTCCTAGTCGCTAAAATGGGCTAATTACCCTCAAAGCCTGAAATAAAATGCTTATTCAGGGTCGTTTTCCCACATCAGCGAACCGGATTTTAGACTCTTTCCTGTCGCTTGCAAGCGCCCCTGCGGCGACATCGTCAGAATTTCTCGTTCGCTCATACACCGCGCTGCTATCACGGCAGCCCAATGCCGCCGAAACGGTCCACTTTCGTCAATCCCACGTGGCATTCTGTCGAGTTTTTTAGTATTGATCGTCTGCCAACACGGCGACCGGCGGAGAGTGGGAAAATTGCCCACGCTTGGCACGGCGACGCCGGCGTCGGCGGACCGATTGGCTGGCGGATTCGACCCAGTACTTTTTTCCCCGTGTGTGCATATCGTGCGTTTCAGTGGACTGCGCGACGATCGAATCGTGATCACCGGAATCGGCATCGTGACTGCCGTCGGTGGCGATCGAGAAGCGGTCTGGCGGGCCATGCAGGCGGGCAAGAGCGGCATTCGCCGGCTCACCGGTATCCCTGGCATTCCCGACGGGTTGCTGCTCGGCGCGACGGCCGACATCGCGACCGATTTCCCTGGCCAGCTCAAAAACATTCCCCTCTCGCGTGCAACGGCTGCCGAAGCGCTCGCCGACAGCGGGATCGATCTCGACGATTTAGGTCAGGACGGTATCGACCGCGACCGCTTTGGCTGTTCGATCGGTGCCCACATGGGCGACGACGATTTCGTCACCGAACGGCTCGGCCGGCGCGACCTCATCCCGCCCGGCAAGCGGCCCTGGTTTGAACAGTGGCTGCCGAATACCTCCTGCGCCGTGGTGGCCAGTGAGCACGACCTCCGTGGACCGCGGCTCAGCAACTCCACCGCTTGCGCGAGCGGCACGATCGCCATCTTGAAGGCCGTCCGCGCGATTCGCGACGGACAGTGTGACCTCGCACTCGCCGGCAGCTCGGAAGCAATCCACCCGCTGTTTGCCGCCGGGTTCTACAGCATGGGCGTTCTCGCCGAGCACGACGATCCCGCACAAGCTTCCCGACCGTTCGACGCCAATCGTAATGGCTTCGTGATGGGCGAAGGGGCGGCGATGCTGGTGATCGAGCGTCTGAGCCACGCCCGCGAACGCGGCGCGGCGATATACGCCGAAGTCCTCGGCGGACGCATGCTCAGCGACGGCCGACACGTCACCAGCCTCGACGCCGGCAGCAATTCGCTCGTCGAACTGATTGACGGCTCGCTCCGCACTAGCGGCCTCACGCCGCGCGACATTTCCTACGTCAACGCCCACGGCACGGGCACACAGCAGAACGACGTGATGGAAACCCGCGGCATTCGTCGCGCACTCGGCCGGGCCGCCGATTCCGTTTGCGTAAGCGCGAACAAGTCGATGCTCGGCCACCTGGTAAACGCCTCTGGCAGCGTCGAAATTGCCCTCACCGCCCTCGCGCTGCGCGACGGCTTCGCCCCACCGACGCTGAATCTCACGCATCCCGACCCCGACTGCGACCTAGATTGCGTGCCGCTCGTGGGCCGCGAGCGGCCATTCGAGCACGCGATCAAACTCTCGATCGCGTTCGGCGGCCACCTGGCGGCCATTGTCCTTCGCCGCTGGGACGGCGCCGAAGCCCGTTCCGCCCTGCCCATTCGGACTCCTCTCCGCCGCGCGGCGTGATGCTGCGGCTAAATAGCCCGGCAATCTGGCCGGCTATTCCCCGATTTGCCGCTTCCGCCGCAATAGATGATGGTAGTGCTGTGCAAAGCGATGCGCTTCATCGCGGACATATTGCAGCAACCGCAGCGAATACGAGCGGCGACTTAGTCGCAGCGGCTCGTCGCGGCCGGGCACGTAGAGCAACTCTTCCTGCTTGGCGATCGAGACCACCATCGGCGGCTTGATGCCGAGTAGTTCGAATGCCTCGAGCCCTTTGCGAAGTTGGCCGATGCCGCCGTCGATCAAGAGAATGTCGGGGAAGACGTCGCCATCGTCGCGGAGCTTGCGGAATCGTCGCGCCACCACCTCGCGGATACTCGCGTAATCGTCGATCCCCTCGACGTCGCGGATGCGAAACCGCCGGTAGCCCGGCTTGAACGGCAAGCCGTCGAGAAACTGCACCAGGCTGGCGACCGTTTCGTTGCCGCCGAGGTGGGCGATGTCGACACCCTCGATGTTCCGCGGCTTCTGGTCGAGCTTCAAAATCTTCTGCAGCCCCGCGAGTCCCTTGTTGGGGTCGATGAAGAATACTTCCGGCTGTTCGTGCTTCTCGATCTCGCCGCGCTCGCGCAGAGTTTCGAGCATTTCGATCTCATCCCGTAACCGGGCCGCCTTCTCGAACTTCAGCTCCTTTGCCGCCGACTGCATTTCTTCCCGCATTTCGGCGAACAGTTGTTTGCGATTGCCCTCCAAGAACAATTTCAAGCGTTGGATGTCTTTGCGATATTCCTCTTTCGAAATGCGAAGATTGCACGGTGCCGTGCACTGGTTGATCGACGCTAGCAAACAGGGCCGGAACCACCGCCACCGCTCGTCGTCGGCGACGATGTCGAGCGGACACGTACGAAACTTGAACACCCGCTGCAAAATCTGCACCGCACCGCGCAAACTACCAGCACTCAGGAATGGGCCATAGAGCTTCACGCCGCTCGTGCGCGGCTCACGCGTGACTTCGATCCGGGGATAGTCCTCGTGCGTTGTGATCTGCAAATAGGGAAAACTCTTGTCGTCGCGCAGCTCGCGGTTGTACTTCGGCTGGATGTCCTTGATCAAGCGAGCTTCCATCAACAGCGCGTCGACTTCGCTTTCGGCCTCGATAAAGTCGACGTCGTAAGCCTCGCGGACCAACAGCGTGGTCCGCTGATCGGCTGCCGCGGCGGCGAGAAAATAGCTGCCCGCCCGGGCCCGCAGATTCTTCGCCTTGCCAATGTACAGCACCCGGCCGGCCTGATCCTGAAACAGATAGACCCCGGGCCCAGCCGAAAACTTGCTCCGCACCTTCTCGCCGGCGCGGGCAAAAAACTCCGCCTGAGTCTTGGGCAATTCCTGCGGCGTTGACGATGGTTCCTCAGACATCACGGGAATTATACGCCCGCAAACTTCCGCAGGTCGACTTCCATCGCGTCGAGCCGCTGATCGAGTTCTGTTTTGGCAGCTTCAAGATTCGCCAATTGCTCCGGTGGCGTGAAGGCGAACATGTAGAATTTGATTTTCGGCTCCGTGCCACTGGGGCGGCAGGCGACGTAGTTGCCCTCGCGCGCGAGGTCGAGCATCACCAGGTCGCCCTTCGGCCCGGGGAGCGGCTGTAACTTTCCGCCGCCGGTCGTCACGGTTTGCCGCTCGTAATCGCGAATCTGCATCACTCGGTCGCCGCCGACTTCGGTAGGTGGGTGGCTGCGGAATGTGGCCATCACTTCTTGCATGCGGGCCATCCCCTCGCTGCCGGGCATCTGCACATTGAGGGTCCGCTCGACGTGTACGCCGTGCTGCCAGAACAGCGCGTCGAGTTTCTCGTGCAGGGTCTCGCGGTTCGCCTTGAGCTTCGCGACCAACTCACAGGCCAGCATCGAGGCGAGCGCGCCGTCCTTGTCGCGAACATAAGTGCCCGCCATGTAGCCGTGCGATTCTTCCGTGCCATAAATAAAATGCTCCGGCCCAAATTCGTCGATCGCGCCAGCGATCCATTTGAAACCCACCAGCAGATCGCCAATCGTCCGCACGCCGTAGCTGTCGCCGATGCGGCGGATGAGCTGTGTCGTCACGAGTGTGATCACAATGAAATGTTGTGGCGTGAGCCGCCTCGCCTGCTTCCAGTTCTCGAGCACATAGTCGGCCAGCAGTGCGCCGATTTGATTGCCCGTCAGCGTCTGCCACGGCGAGCCCTTGGCAAATGTTAGCGGCGCCGCACAGCCGATGCGGTCGCAGTCCGGATCGGTCGCCAGTGCGAGGTCCGCGCCCGCTTCGACGGCTCGCGCGATGATCATGTCGAACACCTTCGGGTTCTCGGGATTCGACACGTGGCCGGGCACATTTGGAAAATCGCCGTCCGGCTTGGCATGCGGTCCGAAAACTTCAATTTCCTTGAAGCCATCCATTTCCATCACCGGCACTGCGGCGGTTGCCCCGACCCCGTGCAGAGGAGAATAAATGACCTTCAAGTCCCGCGGCCCGGGCCACGACTGCGTCAGCACCGCTTCGTAAAACTTCGGATCAACTTCCTGCTGGCAGACGACAATCTTGCCCGCGGAGAGCATCTTGTCGAAGTCGGCGCGACGAATCTCCTGCGTGTTCATCACCCGCTCGATGATCCCCGCGTCGTGCGGCGGCAGAATCTGCCCGCCCGTCGACCAATAGATTTTCACCGCATTGTCGCTCGGCGGATTGTGACTCGCCGTGACCATGATG
>JANNTD010000399.1:0-11431 GCA_031403315.1 Planctomycetota bacterium | reverse complement strand
AGGTCTCGCTCCCGGCCGAGCGAGGCGAAGGCGGCCTGCAAATTCACGAGCATCCGAGCGAGCCATTGCCGGCCGGTTGCACGAGCAAGCCATTGGGGCGACGGCGGAATCTCCTGGCCGGTCGTTTCGGCGATGCGCTTGTAAATATCATGCTCGTCGAGCAGCTCGCCGCCGTAAAAGGGATCGACGTACATCCACGGACAATTGTCCGTGGGAGATCGCTGTCCATCCGTCCCATCGACCGCGGCCAAAAAATGCCCCGGTGCGTTGATACCGTGAATCGTCAGCCCCACACCCTCGCCGACACACTTGTAGATCAGCACCAGCGCAATTGGCAAGCCGCGACGTGTCCGCAGAACATCCGGCACATAGCTGTTGGCCGGATCGTAGTAGTCTTCGACGTTGCCGCGCAGGCCGACGACTTCGAACAGCACATCGTGCAGATGGGCGAGCTTGGCTTGGGTATTCGTTGAGCGGACGCGGCGGCGGACCGTCTCCGCGAGCGTTTCGATGACCGATTCCGCTTGTTGCACCCGGTCAGTCGGTCGGTCGTGTTGGGCAATTGCAAACGCCGCCCGGAATAAGCCACGCGTGGTCTCGATGCGCGGAAGCTCGTGCGCGAAAGCCGCGTAGGCTTGCGGGCGACAATAGGCGGGGGTGGACAGCGGCCGGTTCATGTGTTCTGCTCCGATGCTGACATTCATTGTTGATCGCCGCCGCGAAGCTTGCTAGTCATCACTTCCAGGTTTGGCATGCCGGAACTGAATCCCACCAGCGATGTGCCGGCGATCCGCCTTCGAGCAGCGAACGCGGCTCAAGTGCGTACCGACGGCGACCATGTCCTCTACTGGATGACGGCTAATCGCCGCACTCGATGGAATTACAGTCTGGATCGGGCCGTCGACTGGGCGCGATCGGTCAAGAAGCCACTGGTGGTGCTCGAGGCGCTTCGCTGTGGATACGAATGGGCGAACGACCGGTTTCACTATTTCGTGATCCAAGGAATGGCGGACAACGCGCGACGTTTGCAGGGGAAGGCGGCGACTTACTATCCGTATCTGGAGACGAGGGCGGGGCAGGGGAGCGGACTTGTTGCGGCGCTTGCCGAGCGAGCATGCGTCGTCGTTGCCGACGACTATCCGTGTTTCTTTTTGCCAAGAATGGTCGCGGCTGCAGCGCGACAGATCCCAGTGCGATTCGAGCTCGTTGATTCAAACGGCTTGCTGCCAATGCGTGCGGCCGACAAGGTGTTCGCGCGGGCGTTTGACTTCCGCCGGTTATTGCAGCGGGAACTGCGCGAGCATTTGGTTGATTTTCCAAAGGAAGATCCTCTAAAGGGAGCGCGACTGCCAAAGCTGGACAAGTTGCCGGCGAAAATCAGCCGGCAATGGCCGGCGGCACATGTTGCCGAGTTGGTGGCGAATCCGGCGCGCATGGCGGAGTTTCCGATAGATCACGGCGTGGGAGTTGCGCCGACAGCGGGTGGGGCAGTCGCCGCCGAACTGCGACTGGTATCATTTCTCGACTCACAACTGCCGACATACGACGAGTCGCGCAATCACCCCGACCAGGACGCCACTAGCGGTCTCTCTCCCTATCTGCACTTTGGCCACATTTCCGCGCACGAAGCGTTTGCCGAGATCATGCGGCGCGAGAAATGGTCGCTGGGGAAGCTGGCCGACAAGGTCACGGGTAGCTCGCACGGTTGGTGGGGCGTGGACGCGTCGGCGGACGCATTTCTTGATCAGCTCGTCACGTGGCGCGAGCTGGGTTTCAACATGTGCTCCCACCACGACGATTTTTTCCGTTACGAGAGTCTGCCGAATTGGGCCCGCAAAACGCTAGCCGAACATGCCGACGACCCGCGTGAGTTCGCATACTCGCTTGAAGAGTTTGAGCGGGCTGAAACGCACGATCCGCTTTGGAACGCCGCTCAGCGGCAACTCGTGCGCGAGGGCAAGATTCACAGCTACTTGCGGATGCTGTGGGGTAAGAAGATTCTCGAATGGTCCCCATCGCCGGAAGAATCGCTCGCGGTGATGATCGAGCTCAACAACAAGTACGCGCTCGACGGCCGCGATCCCAACAGCTACAGCGGCATCTTCTGGATTCTCGGCCGATACGACCGCGCTTGGGGACCAGAGCGGCCGATCTTCGGCAAGATTCGCTACATGAGCAGCGCGAACACGGCTCGGAAGTTGTATGTCGAGCGGTATCTCGAGAAGTACGGGCCGACATCCTACGCTTTTTCGCGATAGAGATAGTGTTGTGCGACGTCGCCAAACTGCTTGAGCTGCGTGGTCTGCCAAGACTTGTCACGGCCGAGTTCGGCGGCCAGGATCTTCGCCACGATGGGCGCGGCGGCAAGCGCGGCAACGGCGTCGAGGAACAGGGCTCGCACGCGGCGCGCGAGCACGTCTTCGACGGAGCGAGCCATTTCGTGGCGCGCGGCCCAGACGACTTGCGCCGCGATGTAAGGCAGCCGTTCCGCCAGGCGCGAGTTGAGTTCCGGTCGTAAAGTGGCAAGCTGCTCGATGGTTGGTCCGTCGGAGCCGTAACCGGCGAGCACACCGGAGAGGAATTCGCCTTGCGCACCGTGGATGGGAAGTGTCTTCGTGCAGCACGGAGTGGGCAGCAGCCCGCCGACCTCGGTGGCGCGATTTATGCAGTCCTCGGCCATGCGGCGGTAGGTCGTCCATTTGCCGCCCATGATCGAGATGAGCCCGCTCGCAGAGACGCGAATCACGTGGTCGCGGGCGAGTTTTGACGTGTTGCGTGAACCGCCGCTGCGCACAAGCGGCCGAATGCCCGCAAAAATTGAGCGGATGTCGCTCGTCTGCGGCTTGCGTGACCAATAGGGAGCGATCGTCTCCAGCAGGAACTCGATTTCGGATGGGAAGGGCCGCGGTTCGAGGGACACATCGTCCAGCAGCGTGTCAGTCGTTCCCACGATGGCATGCTCGTGCCAAGGGATCGCAAACACGACTCGGCCGTCGCGGGTCTTGGGGACGACGAGCGCGGTGTCGCCCGGCATGAACGCGCGGTCGAAGACGAGGTGAATCCCCTGACTGGGAACGATCGCCGATTCGGTCTGTGGATCGTCGAGCCGCCGCATCTGGTCACTGAAAGGCCCCGTCGCATTGACAACGACCTTGGCATCGATGCGCAATTGTTTACCGGTCTCCGCGTCGTAGGCGATAATGCCGGTGATGCGGCCGGATTTTTTCACGAGCTCGCGCACGGGCGCGTAGTTAAGGCAAACGGCACCCGATTCGATCGCCGTCTGGACCAGGTTCACGAGCAGTCGCGCATCGTCGAACACGCCGTCGATGTAACGCACGCCGCCACAGAGCCCTTTGGTTTCCAACGTCGGAATCTCGGCGAGCGTTTGCGCCAGGCTGAGGCGGCGCGACGGGCCCAGCCGCAATCGGCCGGAGAGCAAATCGTACACCTTGAGGCCGATGCCGTAGTAGAATCCCTCCCAGCGTGAGTGGAGCGGCACGATGGTCGGCAGCGGGTGGACGAGGTGAGGAGCATTCTTACACAGTCGGCCGCGTTCTTGGAGGGCCTCGCGGACCAGGCTCACGTTTCCCTGCTCAAGATAGCGGACGCCGCCGTGGACGAGCTTGGTGCTCCGACTGGAAGTACCCTTGCCGAAATCATGCTGTTCAAAGAGCGCGACGCGGTAGTTGCGGGTTGCCGCGTCGACGGCAATGCCGACGCCCGTGGCGCCGCCGCCGATCACGACGACGTCCCAGGTCCCGTCGTCACCTGACAGACGCTCGAGCTGGCGTTCGCGGCTGAAATTGCTGCGCGTATCCATGCGGGACGACTATTCCTTTTCCGCCCAGTGTCTTGACCGCTCAATCGCTTCGCTCCAACGGGCACGGAGTTTGGCGGCTTGATCGGGCGACATCCGCGGCTCGAAGCGGCGATCGATCTGCCAGTGGCGGGCGACTTCATCGCGGTTCTTCCAGACACCGACGGCGAGGCCGGCGAGGTAGGCAGCGCCGAGCGCGGTGGTTTCGGTGACCTTGGGGCGTACGACGGGTAGTTGCAGAAAGTCGGCTTGAAGTTGCAGCAGCGTGTCGTTGACGCTCGCGCCGCCATCGACGCGGAGCTCCACCAGCGGCGTGCCGGCGTCGCGGTGCATCGCTTCGGCGAGATCGGCGACTTGGAAGGCGATGCTATCGAGCGCAGCGCGGGCGATGTGGGCGGCTTTCGTGCCGCGCGTGAGTCCGATGATCGTGCCGCGGGCGTAGGGATCCCAATGGGGCGCGCCGAGGCCGGTGAAGGCGGGAACGAGATAGACGCCGTCGCTGTCGGGAACGGTGTCGGCGAGCGGCTGGACGTCGGCCGACGACTTGATGATGCCGAGCCCGTCGCGGAGCCAGGAAACGACAGCCCCGCCGACGAAGACGCTGCCTTCAATCGCGTATTCGATGTTATCGCCGAGCTTCCAACCGATTGTCGTGAGCAATCGGTGACGCGACTCGACGACGCGGTCGGCGGTGTTCATGAGCATGAAGCAGCCGGTGCCGTAGGTGTTCTTGGCCATGCCGCTGGTGTAGCAGGCTTGGCCGAACAGTGCCGCTTGCTGGTCGCCAGCGATGCCGGCGATCTTGATGCCGTCGAGGGCAGGTAGGCCGCTCACTTCGCCGTAGATTTCGCTGGAGGTGCGGATCTCGGGCAGCATGTCGCGCGGGACGTTGAAACAATCGAGGAGTTCGTCGTCCCATTCGCCGGTGCGGATATCCATCAGCAGCGTCCGCGAAGCGTTTGAGGCGTCGGTGACATGCAGCCGGCCCGCGGTGAGTTTGTAGACCAGCCAGGAATCGATCGTACCGCTGGCGAGCCGACCGGCCTCGGCGACGTCGCGTGCGCCGGCGACATGATCGAGAATCCAGGCGATTTTGGTAGCGCTGAAATAGGGATCGAGCCGCAGGCCGGTTTTCAATTGGACTAGGAGCTCGCGATCGTCGGCGCGAAGTTTGTCGCAGATGCCGGCGGTGCGACGGTCTTGCCAGACGATCGCAGGGTGAATCGGCACGCCGGTGGCGCGGTCCCAAACGACGACCGTTTCACGCTGATTGGTGATGCCGAGCACCGCGACGTCGGCCGGCTTCAGCTTGGCGGAGGCCAGGGCTTCTTGAGCGACGGCAAGCTGAGTCGACCAGATTTCCTGCGGATCGTGCTCGACCCAACCGGGCTGGGGAAAATATTGGCGAAACTCGCGCTGGGCGAGGGCCACTATATCGCCCTCCTCGTTGAACACGATGGCGCGGGACGAAGTCGTACCTTGATCGAGGGCCAGGATATATTTCATGGCAACGCCTGCGGACTGAGAATTGGACACCGTGAAGTTGAATAGCACGGCGGCTACACCCGACTTTATAGCACTCCCATCGACGAGATGCCATGCGGCGGGATATCGTGTGCGGAAGTACCGCGACTAGCGCCCGCCGACCGAACCAGCGTAAGGACGACAACCATGACCTACATCATCGCCCATCGCGGGGCGTCGTTTGATGCGCCCGAAAACACGCTCGCGGCGTTTCGGCTGGCCTGGGAACAGGGAGCCGACGGAATCGAGGGCGACTTCATGCTCTCGGCGGACGGACGAATCGTCTGCTTTCACGATGCGGACACAAAACGCGTCGCCGGCGAAATGCGTGTGGTGAAGGAGGCGAGCTTTGCAGTATTGAAGCAACTCGACGTCGGCCGCTGGCAAGGCGAGCGATGGCACGGTGAGCGGATCGCCTCGCTCGAGGAAGTGCTCGCCGTGGTGCCCAACGGCAAGAAGGTCGTCATCGAGCTCAAGGACGGGCCGGAGATCGTGGGTCCACTGGCCGCAGTGCTTGCGCGGGCGACGATCGCAAGTGGGAATATCTTGATCATCAGCCTTGTCGATGAGACGATTGCCGAGTGCAAACGACAGTTGCCGCACATCAAATGGCATTGGCTCAGCCGGTACAAGCAAGATGACAATGGCCGCTGGCGGCCCACGGCGGACGAAGTGATTGCGACGATCCAGCGCGTGGGAGCGGCGGGCTTCGGTTCGCTGTCCTTGCCGGAGCATTTTGACGCGGAGTTCGTGCGGAAGTTGCAGGCGGCGGGAATTGATGAGTTTCACGTGTGGACCGTTGACGATCCGGACGTCGCGCAGTTCTACAAGCGGCTTGCGGCGTGGGGGATCACGACGAACCGGCCGGGCTACATTCGCAAAGCATTGGAGAAGTGACAACGATGGAAAAATGGCCGATTGGTGTGTTTGCGAGCGTCGACGAAGGACTGGGCGTGCATCTGGACGTGGCCCATGAGCTGGGCGTGAAGACGTGCCATTTGCACACGCCGCGGCCGGAATCGCGGACGCCGGAGCGAGTGCGCGGGTTTCGCCAGCAACTTGCCGACCTCGACATTGCGGTGACGTGTGTCTTCGGCGGCTTCGCGGGCGAGAGTTACGCCGATATTCCGACCGTGAAGGCGACGGTCGGGCTCGTGCCGCCGGCGACGCGGGCCCAGCGGACACGCGAGCTGAAAGAGATCGCGGACTTCGCGCGCGATTTGGGCGTCGGCGTGGTCGGGGTACACATTGGTTTCGTGCCCCATGACAAGCACGATCCGACGTATGCCGCGATCATCGCGGCGGCCCGAGAGTTGTGCGACCATTGCGCGGCCAACGGGCAAGCGCTGCACCTGGAGACGGGACAGGAGCCGGCGGACGTGCTGCTCGGGTTCCTCGGCGACGTGGAGCGGGACAATCTATTCGTGAATTTCGATCCGGCGAACATGATTTTGTACGGCATGAGTGAGCCGCTCGCGGCGCTCGAAAAACTCGGCCGGTGCGTGCGGAGCGTCCACTGCAAGGACGCCAAGTGGTCACCGGAGCCGGGGGTGACGTGGGGCCAGGAAGTGGCGCTGGGCGAGGGGGACGTCGGCTTTGCGGGCTTTCTCGATACGCTCGAACGCATCGGGTACGCGGGACCGCTCACGATTGAGCGCGAGATTCCGCAAGAGCCGGCTCGGCAGAAGGCGGAGATTGGCCGGGCGATTGAGTTGCTTGAAAAGCTAAAGATGCGGCCCGCATGACTACCGACGGCATCACGCAAGTTGTTCTGACGTGCTCCTATATTTTTTGATCAATGCAAGGAACGCTAATCTCCGCTAATCTTCTTCATTAGCGACGATTAGCTCAGATTAGTGTTCTTAATCTTCCGGTGGAAAGGAAGGGGGCTGCCATGCTCGAAGACGAGGGTTACCGACTAATGGGCGCCGCATTTGAGGTGCATAACCAACTTGGCTATGGGATGGCGGAAGAAGTTTATCAGCAGAGCTTGGAGATCGAACTTTCATTGCTACAGATTCCGTTTCAATCCAAACGCATGCTCACGGTGTTCTATAAGAACCGCCTTCTTGACACATGCTACACGCCGGATCTGTGGGTCCACGATGCGATCGTTGTGGAACTCAAGGCGATTTCTGCGCTGACTTCCGATCATGAGGCACAGCTTTTCAATTACATGCGGATTGCGCGACAACACGTTGGATATCTGATCAATTCTGGGAAGAGCGGAGACCTGGAGTGGAAGCGATTTATTGTCTCCGATTTTCATGCCCCGAATGAAGACGAATCCTGATGCTGCCGCAACCTCGCATGACTTCGTAGCGACAAGCCGACCGGCTAACGGGCCTTGATGCGGATCGGGCGGTGGTTGAGCAGGCTTTCGGTTTGGGCGTGGCAGAGCCGGATGGCGTCCATGGCAAGATTGCCGCTCAACAGCGCGCTGGGGCGGTTCTTCGCAACACAGTTGGTGACTTCTCTTAGTTCAGCCTGGAAGGCGTCCATCGGGTCGCCGCCGGTGAGTTCGACTATCTTCGCCTTGCCCGCCGCGTCGAGGATCGTCGGCGGGCAAAGGTAACGTCCCTCGCCTCCGAACACTGCGAACTCAAAGAGCAGTGTCGCCCGTTCGAGTCGAATCTCGAAACCGTGGTTGAACGAGCGGCCTTGTTGATCGATCGTGCCGCTCGTGGCCTCGACGACGCAATCGGGATCGGCGAAGTCGAACAGCGAGTGCCAGAATTTGGCGAGGCCGTGCTGCGTCGTGCCGCGAGTCACGACGCCGCGGGGCATGTCGAAGACCAGGCGGATGAAATGGGCGTCGTGGACGTGCAGGTCGAGCATCGGCCCGCCAATCTGATCCGCGAGCCAGAAATTCTTGAGCCAGAGCGGCTCGGCGATGATGCGTTTGAAACTGCCGCCGCGGACGCGTCCGTACTTGCCGCTGCGGATGATCTTGAGAGCCCAGGCATATTCGGGAAAGAACGGCAGGACATGGCCGACGAAAAGCTGCCGGCGGGCCTTTTTGGCAGCGCTCTGCATGCGCCGACAGTCGGCGACTGTGAGCGCCATCGGCTTTTCCGAGAAGACATGCTTGCCGCGAGCCAAAGCACGAGTGGCTACGTCCGCATGCAGGGCGGGCGGCAATGTAACGTCGACCAGGTCGATCGTCTCGTCAGCCAACATGTCGGCCAGCTCGGTGTAGGTATGGACGCCGGAGAGATCCATCTGCTGGCCGCGCGGGCCGAAGTTGCCTTGGACGTCGCGCCAATCGCCGGCGAGGCGTTTGCGATTCTGCTCGCAGAGGGCGACGACCTGCACGCCGCGGAGCTTCTGGTAGCTGAGATAATGGACCATCCCCATGAAACCGAGTCCAGCGATACCGATGCGAATCATGGGACGTTTCCAGCAGCTGCCTGACCGAAGCGGTTGACCGTAGCCTAGTTTGGGACCGTAGCCTAGTTTGGCATGCGCCGCGCGATTTGTACAGTTTCGGAGGAAGCGGTCCTGCAGGCGGCGACCGCACCCTGGTACAATCATCGATTCCGAATTCCCAGCCGCAGAGCGGCGACGTCGTGTAGCCAGGGTGCGTAAGCCCCAGCAACGAGGCCCGCCGAGCTGGCGAGGAAAAAGGGCGACGGCGGTAGCTGTCTTGAACGACCTCCTTGAACAAAGGCTCCAAATCCTCGCCCGCAGGGCGAAACGATTCTCTACCGCAACGCGGTTAAATTCCAAAGCGAAGGGTCGCGCAGCGCACCCTGGGAAATCGATCACCCCACCCACATTACGCCGCAGGCGTTACACATTCGCCGCCACCTCGCCCGCGCGCCATCACGAACGTGTGAAACCCCGTTGGGGTTTGGGAATCGATCGACCCTGTTCCCAGGGTGTCCGCCGCGGCGGACGACCCCGGGCTCTGGAATGTAACGCCTTCGGCGTACTCATCGATTCCGAATTCCCAGCCGCGCAGCGGCGACATCGCGTAGCCGGCGTCGCGCAGACTCGCCGCGGCGAGCGGTGCAAACCCCCGGAAATCGAACGCCCGGTTAACCGCGACGCGGAGCCGAGTCTTGCGAGCGGGCACCGTCGCGCAGCGATGGTCGGCGGACCGCCGAGCGCCACTGGCTGGTCGCAGATTCGCCGTGGCAAACTTGCCCAACAATGTCTTTCCGCCCTCGCCGTGCATTCCGAGTTTCTGGACACGCTGGCCAGACCTTCCAACCGCAAGCGGCGATTCCGCAAGACCACTGCTAACAGGTTAGCAGTGGCACCCGGCACCCGGCGCTTCACCTTTCGCAGTCAACAGTTGCGTCTTGGAATCGGCAATTCAATCCGACACCGAACCGTTCCATTTCGAGAGAACTTCAGTCGCGGAGTGATTGACAGAACGCCACTGTCTAGACAAAAATGTGCTAAAGTGCGCTTTCATTTCCGTCGTTCGAGGCATGAGGGCTACAGAGTGTAGTCGTCACGCTCCGCGTGAAGAAATCCTCACGCGGAGCGTGAGGTCTACACTGGCGTGAGGGATGATATTGAGCATTTGACACCAAGAGTGAGGAGCCAACTCCCATGCGGCCCGTCAATCTAATACTCATCGGCCTCGCGCTGGGCGGCGCTTTCTGCCCGTCTCACATCGCTTGGGCCCAGGCGCCCGTTCCCTCCGGCACCGTGATCACCATCGCCGGCAACGGCTTGGGCGGATTTTCCGGCGACGGCGGACCGGCCCTCGACGCCAGCCTCAACGGCCACTACGGCTCGGCCATCGGTCCGGACGGCACGCTCTACTTCGCCGACAGCGGCAACTTCCGCATCCGCGCGATCAACCCCGCCACCGGCATCATCACGACCGTCGCCGGCAACGGGAGCATCGGCGACCTCGACTCCAACGACGGGACGGCCCTCGCAGCCGATTTGGGCTACTTCGATGCCATCGCGGTGGACCGCAACGCGCTCTACCTCGGCGACGTTTCCCAGAACTGGGTGAGCAAGGTGGACCTGTCCACCAACCCCAACCAGCTCACGCGCTACGCGGGCACGGGCGTCTTCGGTGGCATCGGCTTCAGCGGCGACGGCGGACCGGCCACGTCGGCCAAGTTCGATAGTCCCCAGGGCGTCGCCACCGATGCCGCCGGCAGACTCTTCATCGCCGACGGTGGCAACAGCCGCATCCGCCGGGTCGATCCCGTCACCGGCATCGTCACGACCATCGCGGGCAACGGCGATTTCGTCTCGGCGGGCGACGGCGGACCGGCCATCGATGCCTCGTTCGCGTATCCCATACACGTCGCGGCCGACAGCGCCGACAACTTGTTCGTCATCGACTCGGACTCGCCCGCGAACACCGTGCGGATCCGCCGGATCGACGCCATCACGGGCATCATCACCACCGTCGCCGGCGGCGGCGCCACAACGCCCGGCACCGGGCAGGCCACGGCCACCGACATGGACCTGGGTGCGGTCTTCGGCCTGGCCGTCGACGACGCCGGCACGCTCTTCGACGACGACGACGACACGCTCTTTATCGGCAGCGGCTACCAGGTGCTGAAGGTGGACCTCGGCACCGGCCAGCTCAGCCCCTTCGCCGGCGCCGCGGACGCGGGCTTCAGCGGCGACGGCGGCCCCGCGCTCGACGCTCGCTTCAGCACCATCGGAGGTCTGACGGTGCCGCCCGGCGGCGGGCTAATCATCTCCGATGTGGACAACGCGCGGATCCGCTACATCGCGCCCGATTCGGTCCATTTGTCGGGCGACAGCGGGCAGACCGACTTCTACCTGCCGTGGGTCAGTGCGCTCTCCGACGATCTTACCATCGCCAACAACCCGAACCTATTAGCCATCGACCTGAGCTCACTCGGGAGCGTCGGCGGCGACATCGAAATCAGCGGCAACGCGTCCGCAGCGCTCATCGACATTCCGCTCCTCGAATCTGTGGGCGGCCTCATCTCCATCACGGACAACACGTCCGCGACCACGATCGACCTGGGCTCACTCGGGAGCGTGGGTGGCGACATCGAAATCAGCGGCAACGCGTCCGCAGCGCTCATCGACATTCCGCTCCTCGAATCTGTGGGCGGCCTCATCTCCATCACGGAC
>JANNTD010000398.1:0-10756 GCA_031403315.1 Planctomycetota bacterium | reverse complement strand
CTACCGACACCGAAGATCCTGCATCCATATCCGAACGTGCGGTTCGCATGTCAACATCCGAGGTAAGAGCCGTATGCGGTAGTTCCGCACGTACGGATCTGTGCGGGGGGCGGTCAGCAATGACCGTCCCTACCGCGATATTCAGGATGCAGGGGTCAGGGAAGGCAGGATTTACCACGACGTCACGACGGGGACAGACAATTGGACGTGGTGTGTTGGCGAGATGAAAGGGCCACGCCCGGCGCCGGAAGCTGAGGGCGTGCCACCTCGCTCGACGCGCGTTTGTCAGCAGAGGAATTGCCAAGGGGCGTTTCAAAAACGGTGGGTTGTTGACCAGTGTCACTGATTGATGAGTTGATGGAACATCTATGCGGCTCGTCCTCGTCGGAGTTTCCATCCTGCCATCGCAATCATCAACAGTGCGAGCGTTGCCGGTTCGGGGACTGTGGCAATCGCTCCGGCAATTGAACCGCTGCCGGTGGATTGGCCGAAGTGGACTCGCCAGACGTCGTAGTCGTCGGGCTGCACGCCGGGCGTCGCATCGTTCAGCAACGTTCCGCCGTCGCGCCATACCGTGTAATCGGCGGCGTCGACTGTGCCGTTGCCGTTGTAGTCGCCGGCCAGAAATGGTGCGTTGACGACTTGTAGCACCGCCGAGCTGGCGGTTTGCGCTAGATTGAACGTCAGGCCATTGATGATCGGAACCACGATCGACTGAAACGCCCCGGAGATGGAGCCGATCGATCCTTCAAAGAGTGAGTACGACTGTCCGAGCGTGGGCGTGAAGCTCCCGGCCAGTGATACATTGAGGGTTCCGGCAAGCGAGACGTTGCCGCTATTGGTGAGGACGATGTGGTCGCGGGCGGCGTCGCCGAGCTCGAAGTTAAGTTGGCTGCCGCCAGCGAGCGCGAGGTTATGCAGTGTGAGCGTGCCGGGCGAGGTTCCGGGCGCTAGGGTCGCGCCGGAATGGATCGTAACATCGCCCGTGATTGAACCGCTGCCCAATAGCATAGCGCCACTCTTGACGATGATCTTACTTGCCATCGAGCCATTAACAACAAGCGAGCCGGCGTCGACGTTCGTATCGCCGGTATAGGTATTCGCGCCAGTGAGCGTGAGCGCGCCGGTGCCCACCTTCGTGAGCTTTGCGTTGGTGTTGATGCCGTTAATCGGTCCAGAAATTATAGTTGAAGCGTTGAGACCGCCGGTGCGCAGTTCGTTCTGCTGTAGGTATACTGCGCCTGTGCCGTCAAGTGATCCAATCGTAATGGTGCCGATCCCATTTAAGACGATATATCCACCGGTGCCAATCGTGAACTGCGCATTGGTGAAATTTGAGCTGGTATCGACCGTGATTCGGCCGCCGCCCGCGCCGGCGACGCCAGCACTGCCGGCGATCACTTTTGCTGTACCGACGTTGGCGCCATTATTGAAATTGACATAGGCGCCCGCCGCGCCCCATACGGTACCACCGTTCACGTAGATGGTTGCATTGCCGGCGCTGCCCTGGCTGAAATTGAGGCCCCCGACTCCGCCGTTGAACACGGTTGCTCCGTCGAGCGTTATTGTGGAGTCGGCGGCCGTCGTAAGTGTGCCGGTAAAGTCGCCTGAGCCGCCTGGCCTGATATGGATCATGGAATTCGCGGCCGTCGCAGACTCACGAAAAGTCAGTGAGCCGGCGGAGCCGATATCGACCATGGCATGCCCCAGACTCCCGCTATTGGTAACGGCTACGTAGCCCGACGATCCGTTCACGAGCGCGATTTCCGCGTGTTCGGCGTCCGACGTACCTTTGAACTCGATCGTTGCGCTAAAGCAGTTCTCTCGGATGGTTAAGTCGGCGGTGCCACCTTTGGAGTTGCCCTGGAAGATCACATGCCCACCGAAGGTTGCCGTGCCAGTTTTCTCGATGAAGAAGTGCGCGTCGCCGGCCGTCGATGTGTCATTGAAATAAACCGTGCCTCCGCCGACTTGATTGTAAAACGTTGCGTTTGCAGCGGTGGAGCTCCCATAAAAGCGAACATTCCCGGCACTCCCGGCGTGCTGCGTTACGCCCACGGCGTGCTGGTTGTAAAAGATGGCACGGCCCGCCGTAGCGGTGCCGTAAAACTCTGTCGCGCCGCCGAATGGTGCACCGGGTACGCCGCCTAAATTATTGTAGGTGGCGGTGAAAGGGGGATAGGAGGGGCCAGCGTTGGAGTTTCCGCTGAATTCCGTGATGCCTGCCCCGAGCGAGCCCATTCCCTGGCCGGGGTGATTGTTGAACGTGCCATACGAAGCTTGGGCATCGTCGAAGAAAACCGTGCGCCCTCCGGGAGCTGGGACAGCACCGGTGTAGCTCTGCAGCGTCGCGCCGTAGTTATCAAACGTTGCACCAAAGGCTCTCGAATCGTTGTAGAAGACGGTTGCCCCGCCACTCCCCAAGGCACCATGGGCGTCGACCCCATAGTTGCTATAGGTGCCCCCGTCGGCATAAGAATCGTTTCTAAAAATGACGCGACCGCCTTCGCCAGCAATCAGCACGGGATTGGAGATCCGCAAACTATCGCCGCCGATGCCCTGCGTTGTCGAGAATTGTGCGTTATCCGCATGCGAATGACCTGTGAATGTGACGGCACCGCCGGGCGCACCGTCGCCTGATCCACCCGTCACGTTGATGGTTGTCGACGTGGCTCTGGCACCAATCTTGATTCCCTGGGTGGTATCTTCAAAAGTCATCGACGCGCCCGAGGTGACTTTCAGAATGATGGGGTTAGGTGGATCTATGAACTTAGTCGCCGATCCGCCGAAAATCGTGTACGTCGTATTCGACGCTTCGCTGCCCCGATAAGTCATGCCACCACCGATCGTAGCCGGTCCCGTTACGTCCAAACTCCCGCCACTAAAGCTACCAGATTCGAGTAACCCTCCGGCATCGACCATCACCTCGCTACCTCCCGAAATGTTTAGGGCTCCGCCGACATTCCACTGGCCGTTGTCGATCACCAGCCGCGCCGGTTGCAGAAAATCGCCGAGCGTCAGATTTTGTCCAATGTTCCAAGTCGCAATCGCGTTTGGATTGAAGGTCACAAGCTCCTCGCCGTCACCGACACCGATCTTGACGCTGCCGTTGAACGTGGCCGCGGTTGCGGACGAGGTGCCCCTGGTGAAATTATTGAACTCGATCGTCGATCCGGCTGCGGTGGTCAAAGTCGCAGGATCGCCGTGGAGGGCGTCCGCCCTTACGACTGCGCCCGCAGTGATTGCCCCGCCATCGAACCGAATGTCGCCGGCCGAAGCTACTATGCCCGCGTTTACGGAGATTACTCCGCCACCGTCAACCTGGATGTCGCCGGCCAAAACGGCTCCCCCCACGCCTACGGAGATGGCCCCACCGCTGCCAACCAGGATGTCACCGGCCGAGACCAGTTGAAAACCGGTCACATCAACACTGCTGCCGCTATCGACGACGAGTGATTTGACGGCGGCGTTCACATCAAGCGTGACCGCACCAGCGCTGCGAACGTACGCATCCTGGGTTGCATCGGGAACATCGGCGCCGATCCACGCGTTCGTGTTATTCCAATTTCCGGCCGTAAGCCGGGACACGCGCGCCAGTTTGACGTTGCTGATGCCCTGGTCCTCAGCGATGACCAGGATGTCCGTCGCGGATGGCAGCCTTCGTTCACCTGGAGGCAGACCTGACCCCATCAGCCAATAGGCATCCCCGCCACCGATTAAGTGGCCGTCATCGTCATCTTCTGCAACCAACAAATCCTCGATACCGCCAACGTGCTGGGGGTCAATGTTCCACTCGCCAGGCTCGGTGCCGCTAAGGCCCAGCGCATGTCCGATCTCGTGTAGAATAACGCTTAGCAAGTCGAAACCATTACTTGCATCGACCTGTACCGGGTTGGTTCCGGGTATTACCTGGCCGGAGGCGCTAACAGTATTCAGCGGCACACCACTTACGAGTGTACCGTTTTCAATTCCATCGCCGAGATACCCAACTTCAAGCATTGAAGGAACTGGCGCCACATCCGGAAACCAGAAAACTTGCTGAACACCCGTCAAATCAGGAAACCATTTGGGCGCAAGGGCAAACTCAGAATGATCCAGGGGAGTCGGATCGGCGAACCAATTTTTGGTGGAGTTCAATTCGATGAAAGTGTCAGTGATTCCCGGCGAGTACAGCCCCAGCCTTTCGTCGCCGATGTCATCATCCCATTGAAAGTCGAAAGTGATGTCGCCCGAGCCGGGCAGCAGCGCTTCCCAGATTTGCTTGGCAGCCTGGAAGTGGGCTATAAGAATCGCGCCGTTGGAATCCCACATCGGGCTTTCGTCGCCCCCGAAGTCAGTGGAGTACTCGATATTGATCGTGATCGCGACCGCCGCCGGCTGAAACACGGCACCCAGCACGATCGCGGCGGCAATGAGCCTGGCGGAACGCATCGCCAAGAGAATCCGCAAGTCACGGTGGCTCAAGTGAGATGCAAACCCTAACGCGATGAAGGTCTCGCGTAAGAATCGAAATCCGGGCATCCGAATACCTCTTTTTTGAAATGAATCAACAACGGTCGGCAAATCAGGAAATCGCTTAATTTCCAATACAGCACCGCCTGAGGCGCGCAGGCCGAGCTATTGTAACTGCAACGCGCGACCATTTGGAGACAGAAAATCCCGGGTCGGAATGCATTTGTTCGGTCGCATCGCCCGAGGGAACGGAGGGGTGATATAAGGGGTGGCGGAAAACCTTGGTTTGAAGGCATTCGTCACTGTAAGCCAATTTGCCTACGAAATTTCGAGCGACGTCGTCTCTAAACTTATGTCAAAAGTCAAAGTGCCAACAAACGTCGAGTTCGGAGCTGCTCGGCATCACTCCAGTGTCGCGAGATTGTTGGGGTTCGCCGCAAAGCCGGTGACCCTTCGCTTTGAAGTGTAGCCGCGTTGCGGTAGAGAGCCCTCACCTGCTCGACAACTCGCTTCCTCTCCCGGAGGGCGAGGAGTGACGATCGCATGGTGACTGACCACAATTAGCTTCAGGTGGTTGCGGCCAGGGAATAGGCGTCCCGGCGGTGGCGGGACATGAAGGCGGTGGCTTGTTCGTCGCCTTCGAAGCGCTCGCTGTTGGGGTCCCACTTCAGCTCGCGGCCGAGCATCAGCGCGATGTTGCACAAGTGGGCACAGGTCATCGTGCGGACGTGCGAGCCTACGTCGGAGATCGGCTCGCTGCGGTCTTCGATGCAGTCGAAGAAGTTGCCCATGTGGTCGCCTGGCCAGCCGCCCTTGTAGATCGGGATCATCGACTGGAGCATCGTCACGCGTTCGGCTTTGGTCATGTCTTCGATCGGCTTGCCGGTGAGCCGCTCGCGGTTGACGAAGATGCGGCCTTCGTCGCCGACGAACAGAATGCCGTTGGGGAACTTCGTCTTGCCGTCTGCGGACACAAATTCGTCGTGGACCGAGATCGTCGAGCCGTCGGCGTATGCCATTTCGATGTTAAACTTGGTCGCGGTGTGATAGCCGTTGGGGAGCGTGGCGGTGCCGGCGAGGTAGTCGTGCCAATTGAACTTGTCGGGGACGATCGGCGTGAACTTGGTCGGACCGTCGAGGCTGACCTTCACGGGGCCGGTGTTCTCGTGGCCGAGTGCCAACTGGGCGATGTCGATGTGGTGAGCGCCCCAGTCGGTCATCTTGCCGCCGGAGTAGTCGTAGTACCAGCGGAACTCCTTGCGTCGCTCGAACGAGTAGTCGGTCTTGTTGGCGGGGCCGACCCACATGTCCCAATCGAGTCCGCTGGGGACCGAGGTGTCCTTGAAGGGTCCGCCGACCATGCCGCCGCCGATGGCGATGTGGGCGTTGACGTTTTTGCCGAGGCGGCCGCTCTTGACGATGGCGATCGCTTTGAGGAACAACAGATCGTGTTCGCTCCGCTGCTGGGTGCCGACCTGGAACACCTTGCCGGTCTCTTTCACGGCGTCGCGGATGCGGAAGCCTTCTTCGATGGTGAGCGTGAGCGGCTTTTCGCAGTAGACGTCGCAGCCGGCCCGCAGCGCGGCGATGGCGATCGGCACGTGCCAATGGTCGGGTGTGCCGATCGTGACGACTTCGGGCTTTTCCACTTCGAGCAATTGGCGATAGTCCACATGAAGCTTGAGCTTCTTGTCGAACTTGGCGTTGAACTCGTCCATGTGGACCTGGTCGACGTCGCAGACGGCGATCATGTCGGCATGCTGGCTGGCCTTCATGGCGATCGAAGTGCCCTGGGCGTAGGCGCCGCGGCTGCCGCCGACGCCGATGGCGGCGAGCTTGCGCCCTTTTCGGCGCCGCCGGGGGCGCTGTGCGAGTGCGGTCGTGCCGGTCCAGACATAGGGAATCGAGAGGGCAGCGCCCGCCACCGCCGTGTGCTTGAAAAAATCCCGCCGTGTTGACTTCATCGAGGGTCTCTTTGGAAAGATGTCTGTGGTCTGTGGTCCGATGCCAGTTATCAATCAATCGCGCTAAGCCGCAAGCGGTCGTCGATGCCGCGTTGGTTTACTCCGCGGTGATTTGGTAGATGCAGGTGTGTTTGTAGGTCTCGCCGGGGCGAAGAACGACGGGCGGGAAGTTTTTTTGGTTGACCGAGTCGGGGTAGTGCTGGGTCTCGAGGCAGAAGCCGCTGCGGTAGTCATACTTTTTGCCGCCCTTGCCGCCCGCCCCGGTGAGGAAGTTGCCGCCGTAGAATTGGATGCCCGGCTCCGTGGTGTATACGTTGAGGACCCGGCCCGAGTTCGGGTCGCGGACCGTCGCCGCCAGGGCGAGGTCGCCGTCCTGATTGTTGAGCACATAGTTGTGGTCGTAGCCGGCGCCGGTGCCTTCGCCGAGCTGGGCCACCCGTTCTCCAATCGCGTGGAAGTCGCGGAAGTCGAACGGCGTGCCCGCGACCGGCGTGATTTCGCCGGTGGGGATGAGCGTGCTGTCGACCGGCGTGTAATGGTCGGCCGCGAGTTTCAAATCGTGGTCGTTGATCGTCGGCGAGCCGGCTCCCGCGAGGTTGAAATACGCGTGGTTGGTGAGATTCACGGGCGTGGGCTGGTCGGTCGTCGCTTCGTAGTCGATGCGGAGCTCGTTCTTGTCGGTGAGGGTGTACGTGACCTTGATGGCGAGGCTGCCGGGATAGCCCTCTTCGCCATCGGGGCTGGTGTAGGTGAATGCGACGCCTTCGCCGGCGTCAGACTCGAACGGCTCGCCCTTCCAGACGACTTTGTCGAGGCTCCGCTTCAGGCCGCCATGCAGCGCGTTGGGGCCGTCGTTCGTGGCCAGCGTGTAGGACTTGCCGTCGACGGAGAATTTGCCGGCGGCGATGCGATTGGCCACGCGGCCGGCGGTGCAGCCGAAGTAGCCGTTGGCGGGCGATTCGTAACCGGCGACGTCGTCGAAGCCGAACACGACGTCGGCCGCTTCGCCGTTCTTATCGGGCACGCGCCATTCTTTAAGCGTCGCGCCGCGCGAGATAAGCTTGACGATCGCGCCCGATGAATTGGTGAGCGTGAACTCCTCGACGCGCGTGCCGTCGGCCGTTTTGCCAAACTCGCTCACTTTCACCTCCGCCAAAGCGATCGTCGTCGTTCCGAAACCAAGAACTGCTACGATCAGAGATCGCGTCAGGCAACGGACTGCGCTGGATTGCCAACTCGTGCCGCTAGGATGCATCGTCAGATTCCCCCTTCGGAAATGCCGTCGCCATTTCGTGAGAGACGCCCTGGTTCACGCCAAAGTGGAGAACCGGCCAGAGGGCCCAGCGTCGCACCGCCAGAGCGATTGTACCTGCTCGCGACGCGGTTTTCCACCAGCGGGAGAGCGGCCGATTTTTGGGCGGAAAACACCAGTTCGACATCGATCCGCCTCAGGCCGCCAGCAGGCCCGCGGCATAGTCCCAAATTCCCTTCGCCCCCAACAGCGTAAGCACGACGCCCGACACCGCGACCAGCAGCCACAGCAGCCAGGGCATCTGCAGTGGCTTCGGCAGGAAGCGGCCATCGGCCCAGAGCATCGCCAGGCACCACAAGCCGCAGGTAAAGACGCCGCCGATGAGCGCCGCCGGCGTCACGATGTCGATTGGCTTCTCGAGGGTCCAGAGAAAGATAAGCCCCAGCGTCGCGCAATAGAGCACGATGCCGCGGCGGAAACGCTCGATGGTCAGAGAGCGGAACCAGGCGCTCACAGGCATCAGGCACTCGAACGCGGTGCGGAAATAGACTTCGTAGGCACCGTAGATCGTGCCGAAGAACGCGCAGAAAATGCCGAGCTGGTAGAGGTACAAGAGCGCGGGGTGCAGCCGTGTGAGGAAGTTGGCCTGGTAGTTGAAGAGATTGTTCCCGGCGGGAACGAGCCGTTCGGGATGCAGTATTTTCGCTCCGAGGATCACGAAACACATGCTGAAGATGAACACGCTGAGGAAGCAAATCACGATGTCGACCTGCGACGGGAGAAGCCAGCGGCGGCCGCGGCGGATGTTTTCGTTGCTGGTGTCGATCGGGATCGGCATCGCGGGCCGATTCGTATCGATTTCGTATTTGTCGTGCCTGAGTCCGATCGCGCCCCAGCCTTTTTCGCGATAGAGGCCGATGTAGCCGAGATAGTCGTACGTGCCGCCGCCGACCGCGCCCACGCAGGTCACGATCTCGACCCACTCTGGGCGATGTGCGATTGCCGGATCGGCTGCAAACATCCAATCCTCGTAGCGCGGGATGGCGGGGGTGAACATGCCGAAGAACACGGCGAGCCAATCGGGCTTGGCCGCGAAGACTGCCGCGAGCATGCTTCCCAAGAGCAGTGCAACGATCACCGTTTGGGCCTTCTCCAAAAATGCGTAGCTCTCCAGCAGCACGAGTCCGACCGATACCAGGATCGACACCGTGGCCCAACTGCGGGCGTAGAGCCAGAACTGCGGATTCGTTTCGGGAATGCCAAATATCCAATTCAGGATGTTGCCGAGCATCAGCGGCAATCCCGCCTGCCAGAACGGAAAGCAGGCGAGGCTCAAGAGCGCGATCGTGATCGGCACCCAATTCTTCGGACCGGGAAGATAGGCCCAGTGGGTCATCGGGTGTTCGCCGGTGAGCACCATGTAGCGTCCGGCCGAGTAGACTTGGACACCCTTCATCACCAGCGCCGCGGCGAAGCACCACAGAAAGGTGTAGCCGAAAAGCGCGCCGCTGCGGGCGGCAAACAGTGATTCGCCGGATGCGATGGTGACCGACGCCACGACCGCCCCGGCTCCAAAATACTTGAACGAGCGCCAACTGAGGCCGCGTTGCAGGTCCTCCGTTAGCGGCGGATAGACGATCGGGCCGTGGGACATGCTTCGATGAGAAGAGCGTTAAAAGATTTAGCAGCGGCGAACATCGGAAAAAGCTGCGCGCCGCGCGTAGAAACCGCCACAAGGAGGCTGTATTATACAGGCCGACGCTCGGCCGCATACCACAAACCGTAAATCAGGCGCAATGACCTCCATGAGCACGACACACGGCAAACATCGTTGGGCCCGTTGGCTGGTAGTAGCGATCTTTTGGGCATGTTCGATTCCAGGAAGCGAGGGAAATGTGCAGGGGCAACTGATGACAGGCATCGGCAGCGTCGAGCGGCTCGATTCGGCGCTCGACGAGTTGATGCCGGCCGACGCCAAGTTGGACGTCCTCGCCATGGGATTCAAATGGAGCGAAGGGCCTGTGTGGCTCAGCGCCGACGGCGGCTTCCTCTTGTTTTCCGATGTCCGCACGAACACGATCTTCCGCTGGGATGCCACCGACGGCTGCCGAGCGTACCTGAGCCCGTCGGGCTACACGAGCGACGTGCCGCGCGGCGAGGAGATGGGCTCGAACGGTCTGGCGGTCGACGGCGAAGGGCGGCTCATCGTTTGCCAACACGGCGATCGTCGCGTGGCCCGGCTCGATAAGCCGTGGATCTCGCCGCGCACCGCGTACGTTACGCTGGCCGATCGTTACGACGGCAATCGCTTCAACAGCCCCAACGACGTGGCCGTGCATTCGAGCGGCGCGGTCTACTTCACCGATCCGCCGTACGGATTTGAGCATTACCAAGACGATGTTTCGAAGATTCCTGGCAAGGAGCTGCCGTTCCAGGGCGTGTATCGCATTGCGACCGACGGCACAGTGACGCTGCTCAGCAAAGAGCTCGAGCGGCCGAATGGCCTTGCCTTCTCGCCGGACGAAAAAACCCTGTATGTGGCCAATTCGCACGGTGCGCGGCCGATTTGGATGGCGTATCCGGTGTTGGAGGACGGCACGCTCGGCGAGGGCCGCGTGCTTTTCGATGCAACGCCGCTCATGAATCGCCAAGGTATGCCCGACGGCCTGGAGGTCGACGTGCACGGCAACTTGTTTGCCACTGGCCCGGGTGGCGTACTCGTGATTTCGCCGGAGGGGAAACATTTGGGGACAGTTATGACCGGCCACGCGACAGCCAATTGTGCGTTCGGCGAGGATGGAAGCTCGCTGTTCATCACGGCCGACAATTTCCTGATGCGGATACGGGTGACGACCAAGGGCAAGGGGTTTTAGTACGTTAGCCTTTCCAGGCTGACAAATGCGACGAGTCAGGCTAGAAAGCCCGACGTACCATGCAAGCACTGCTGCTCACCGAATACCGCAAGCTCGAACTCACGTCGATTGAGCGTCCGACGGTCGGGCCGGAGGATGTGCTGGTGAGCGTCCGCGCGTGCGGCATCTGCGGCAGTGACGTGCATGGATTCGACGGATCAACGGGCCGGCGGATT
>JANNTD010000397.1:0-9162 GCA_031403315.1 Planctomycetota bacterium | reverse complement strand
GGCGTGATCTCGCCGCTCTTGGCGAACATCTACTTGCACTGGTTCGAGAAGGCGTTTTATCGTCCGGATGGACCCGCGACGTGGGCTCAGGCGAAGATCGTCCGCTATGCGGACGACTTCGTGGTGCTGGCTCGGTATGTGGGTCCTCGGCTGATCCACTGGATCGAATCGCAACTCGAAGGCCGCTTCCGGCTGACCATCAATCGGGAGAAGACACACGTGGTGAAACTCGGCGAACCGGGGGCGACGTTGGACTTCCTGGGCTTCACGTTCCGTTACGACCGCGACCGGTATGGTCGACAGCGGAAGTATCTGAACGTGTTCCCATCGCGGAAGTCGCACGCCCGGCTGCGCGAGCGCCTGCGCGAAATGACGGGACCGCAATGGGGTTGGAAGCCCGCACCGGCACTGATTGGCGAAGTCAATCGCTATCTGCGCGGGTGGGGCCAATACTTCCGTCACGGATACCCGGCTCAGGCGTTTCATGCGGTCAACGGTTTCGCCCAGGAACGCCTCGTGCGCCACTTGCAGCGTCGTAGTCAACGCCGTTTTCGTCTGCCAGCGGACCGCACGTGGTACGCCCATTTGCAGAGCCTGGGTCTGCAACTGCTGTCGGCGAAAGGAACTACTGTTGTGCATGCCTTGTAGCGGACCGATCTCGGGTAAGCCGGATGCGGTAAATCCGCCCGTCCGGTTTGAGGAGGGGAGAGGAGGCAGCTACCGCTGCCCCACTCCTACTCGACCGGACAAAAACATTCTCCCTTTTTCAAGTCTCCCAGTTTTCGACGCGCAGACCCAGTATGCGGCCGAATTCGTTGGTATTGCGGGAGACGAGAATGAGGTCGCGGGATTTGGCTTGGCCGGCGATGAGGACGTCGTAGGGGCCGATGGGGGTGCCGATGGGGGTGCCGAGTGTGGCCAGCGCGGCGCGGATTTCGCCGGCCTGCCGGGCGTCTTCTTTGTCGAACTCGACGACCTCGAATTGAAGCTCGTCGATGAGTGCGACATTGGCTTCGGTGCGCCGGCTCTTGAAAGCGCCATAGAAAAGCTCGTGGGCGACGATGGCTGAGATGCCGACGTCGGCTGGCTTGTGCGAGCGGGCACGCTTCGAAGTCCGCGAATCGCGATCGTTCAGTAGCGCGATGACAGCATTAGTGTCGAGCAAGTACAGCATTACTCGAAGAGGCGGTCTAAATCGGGCCGTTGTTGCTCAGCGGGAACTTCTTCGACAGCGTCGACAAAGTCATCGTCCAGCTTTCCCGCGAGCGCATCGAGCCATTTCCAATCGCTGACAATCGGTTCGAGGATCACCGCGTTGCCGCGACGGCGCACTCGTACAATGTCCGCAGCAAAGCGGAATTCCTTGGGAAGTCGCACTGCCTGCGAGCGTCCCGACCAAAATACCTTGGCTGTATCCATGGCAAACCTCGTGAGGTATATCAAAAGTATATACCAGTATCGGCGGAATGGCAAGTCGGACTAAATTGTCGACAGACCTTGTTGCAATTACCCGTTCGCAGCACTTCCAAACTGGGCTGCGTGCATGAGTGCTGGCGGCAATCGTGTCGCACCCAATCGCTATGGTCGGCTTCGGCGATTGCATGCTACAGTCTGCAAGTTTTACAAAGCGCGACGCGGTGTCAAACCCGGTGTGGCTTTGGGGCGTAGATGATTTTTCGAGCCCCACCTACCTGACTTATCGCTTCGCCGTGACGTGAAGCGGTCAACTCGATATTGATTGGCTCGATGTTTGCTTAATGCTGCCGGTGAGCGTTTGACGCGGCCATGAATGCCGCGTGCGACAGGGATTGTCGAACTCGGAGGAATGAGCATGGAAGCTCGGTGCCAGCGGTCCATCTGCGCGATGGCCCTCGCGGTTGTTGCGTCTTCACTCGGACCGGTGGCCGGTCCTTCCCTTGCCCACGCGGCCGGATATCGCACGACGAATTTCGTCGTCTCCGCCCCGACGCCCGCGCTCGCTAAGGAAATCGGCGACACGGCCGAGATGTGGCGGCAAAAACTCTCGATTGAATGGCTCGGCGAAGAGATGCCGCCCTGGTCGAAGTTATGTCCGATCAATGCCCGCGTGGCCCCGACACTCGGCGCGGGCGGGGCGACGAGCTTCGTGTTCGATCGCGGCGAAGTGTTCAATTGGGACATGAAGATTCAAGGCTCGCGCGAGCGGGTGCTCGACTCGGTGCTGCCGCACGAGATCACGCACACCATCTTCGCCTCGTATTTCCGTCAGCCGCTGCCCCGCTGGGCCGATGAGGGAGCCTGTACCACGGTTGAACACCGCAGCGAAATCTCCAAGCAAGAGCGGATGCTAATCGACTTTCTCAAGACCGGCCGCGGGATTCCCTTCAGCACGATGTTCGCCATGAAGGACTACCCGCAGGACGTCATGCCGCTCTACTCGCAGGGTCATTCGCTCGCCCAGTGGCTAATCGAGCAGCACGGGAAGAAGGCCTTCCTTGGGTTTATCTCCGACGGACTCGAAGACGAAAACTGGCCGCGCGCGGTGCGGAAGCACTACGGCTACCACGATCTGTATGCGCTGCAAAACTCTTGGCTCGATTGGGTCAAGCAAGGTCGCCCGCAGCTTGCGCCGGTTGGCGGAGCGATTGCCTCGCTGGCTTCGCACGAGGCGCCGGTCGTTCGCGGCCAGAGCCCGGATGATGACATCACTCCGATCCGCGAGACCCGCCCTGCCCCAGTCGTCGCGGCGAACTTGCAGGGCCACGGTTCGATCTATGCCGCGATGGCCGCCCGCGCCAAGGTGCAAGCTCGGCAGGCGACAACCGCCAGCGCCGCACGCAGCATCTACGACGCATCGCTGCCCAGCGGAGTCATTCAAAGGTAGGGTCGACGACCGCGCTAAGCCGCATGCGGCGGCTGCGCTTTACTCGATCCCCAACATCTGCCGCGTGATCAAATAGAACACCGGTGCCGCGAAGCAGATCGAGTCGATGCGGTCGAGCACGCCACCGTGCCCTTCGACCAGCGTGCCGTAGTCGCGGACGCCGCGGTCGCGCTTGATCGCCGACATCGTCATCGACCCGGCAAAGCCCATCACGGCGATGACCATCGACATCAGCGCCGCCTCCCAAACCTCTTTGTATGGCGTCGCCCAGTAGAGCACGATGCCAGCGAGGGCTGCGCTCACCGTGCCGCCGATGAGCCCCTCCCAGGTGCGAGCCGCGTTGATCGACGGCGCGATCACATGCTGGCCGTAGAGCCGGCTCCAGAGAAACTGCATCGCCTCGGAGAATAGCGCAATCGTCACAAAGAAAAACAGCAGCCGCGCCGTGCCCCGGTTTTCTTCGCCAGGAATCGGCAAATACAACAGCGCCGGGGCAAAACTCAGGCAGTAGACGCAGATCAACAAGCCGGATTGAATCTTCGCCACACGCTCGAGGAAGCGTTTGTAGTCGCCCGAGAGCGCAATGCGAGCTGGAATGAACAGGAACGCGTAGACTGGGATCATGATGCTGTAGAGCTCGTACTTGTCGAGCCAGACCATCACGTACTGCAGCGGCGTGAAAAAGAAAAACACCCAGAACAGCGCGCGGTGGTCGCCCAGACGAGTTGGCGTGAGCGTGATGAATTCCCGCAGGGCCCAAAAGCTCAAGAAGCCGAACAGGATCACCGTCAGGCCATAGTTCAAAAATGCGACTGCCAGCAGCGAGCAAATGATCCACCACGCCCGCACCCGGCCGTTGAACGACTCGACCGCGGCCGCATGCAGCCCGAGATGGGGCTGGCGCTTGATCACCTGACCGACGATCGTGGCGATCGTCAGCAGTGTGACCACGATGCCAGAAAATGCCCAGTCTCGTCCTGTCATGGTGAATTCGATGTGGGGTTTTGAGCTCGCACTAATCAGTTTCTTTCAGCCGCTGCACCGCCGCGCGGGCCCGGGCCAGGAAGCTGACCTTCGATTCGCCGGTCTCCAGCCACATCGGCGGTCCAAACGTGATACACGACAACAGCGGCACCGGCAAGAACTCGCCCCGGGGCAGCACCCGATTCATGTTGTCGATGTGCACCGGCACCAACTCCAGGTCGGGTCGTTTCTTGCTCAGATAATACAGCCCGCTCTTGAATTCGCCCACCTGCTCGCCCGTCGACCGTCCGCCCTCGGGGAACAAAATTAGCGAATGGGTGGTGCCGATCTCGCGGAGCATCATGTCGACCGGGCTCTGGTGGACCTTGATCAATTTGCGATCGACGAGCAAGGCATCGAACGTTTTGGCCACGTAACGGCGGATCGCCCCGCGGTCCCAATAATCTTTGGCCGCGACGGGCCGAGTCAGCCGGCGGATCGGCTGCGGCAAAGCGGACCACACCAAGACCATGTCGAGATGGCTGGTGTGGTTGGCGAAGTAGATGCGCTGGCAGGTGTCCGGCTGGCAGTCGATCCAGCGGACGCTCGCCCCGCTGAGGAAGCGGGCCCCGACAGTGAGCAAAATCTCCGTGAGCATAAAGGGAAGCGCCTGGCTGGCCCGCGACAAGTGGCCGCCTTGCGGCATCGAACCATTGGTGGGCCTCTCTATTATGGGCCGCGAAAGGGTCGCGTGCGAGGGCGTATATCTAAGCCTCGGCGAGCCATCCTGTGCTCCGCCATTCGGCGACGACGTAGTCGTCGATGGCAATCTGCCGGGCAGCCGAAGTATTGGATCCGGCCGGCCGTTTGCGACCATAGATCGACGCGATCAGTCGTTCGTACCGGTGGACCATCGCGTCGACCGACCAGTCGGCTACCACGACTTCGCGGGCGGCGGCGCCCATTGCCTGCGCTCGCAATGGGTCGGAGAGCAATTCGACGACGCGGGTGGTGAGTGCGGCCGCGTCACCCGGCGGCACGAGGAAACCGGTGCGGCCATCGGTCACCACTTCCTTGATCGAGCCGACGTTCGTGGCGACGATCGGCTTGCCGACGCTCATTGCTTCGAGAATCGAAACCGGGTTCGCTTCGTTGTGCGAGGTGAGCGCGAAGACGTCGCTCGTCGCGAGCAGCCGCGGAATATCGCTCCGCGTGCCCAGGAAGCGGACGCTCTCGGTGATGCCGAGGTCGGCGGCACGTTGCTCGAGTGGTTCGCGGCGGGGACCGTCGCCAATCACGAGGAATTTCGCGTCCGAAATGTGTTGCAACACGCGGGCCGCCACTTCGAGAAACAACTCGTGGTTCTTCTCCGGCCGCAGCGCGGCGACGATCGACACCACCGAGTCCGCCGCGCCAACGCCGATTTCCGTACGAACGCCCGCTGCATCCGGCCAAGGCGCGAAGCGGTTCGTGTCGACGCCATTGGGAATGACAAACACTTTGTTCGCGGGAAAACCCTCGTTGGTCAGCATGTATTCGCCGTGCGAATCGGCAACCGCGATGAAGCCGTCGGTCAGCGGCGTGAGCAGACGATTGAGCCGGCCGACACTGTCCGGCCAACCGGTGCTATGAAGCGCCGAGAGCACGACGGGCACGCCGACGCGCTTCGCCGCCAGCCGTCCCCAAAACATCTTGTCGCCAGCGCCGACAGTCACCACGGCGTCGATCGCGCGGTCTCGCAATAGCCGCACCAGCCGCGGCCAGATGCGGAGGTCGCACTTGTGCGCAAGCAGGCCGTGATGGACCGGGATTTCCGCCGCGAGCTCGTCGCCCAGAGGACCGCGTTCTTTCAAACAGCAGATCTCCGGCGCGAAATATCGGCGGTCCAGACGGCGAACCAGCTCCGCCAATAGCGTCTCTGCTCCGCCGACCGGCAGGCTCGTCACCATAAACATGACGCGCAAGGGGCGCTCCAAGTCCAGCGGCGTGTCGTCCGCCACGCTGCGGAAGGAGCAATCAACCGATCGTCGTGTGTTGTTCGCGGCAGACATCAGGCTCCGATTCGCTTGGGGTGTCTCATCAGGAATGCGATCACTGAGTCAAGCTGCTGGCGAAGATAGCCGCCAAGCATCGCTCGTTCGTCGGCCGTAAAGAGTGTTCGAGAGAACGGTGCCGCGACTAGGATCGCCACGAGCACCGCGGCACCGAGCCAAGCCCCGCCGCCCAACGCGATCGGTGCCAGCGATAGCCATAACAGGCCGCGGTGGAGCTCCATGCCCTCGCGGTGATTGATCCAGTAGAGCAGTCCGAGTGCAAGGCCCGTCGAGAGTGTCGTGGCCAGCACCGCGCCGTAGAGTCCCCAAATCGGCAGCAACACCAGATTGAGCAAGATGTTCACCGCGAGACCGATGCCCAGCGGCAGCGCGCCAAGCTTCGTCTTCTCGGCACACCAGATGTAATTCTGGGCGACGATCAGAATCGCGTACCAGACGCAATAGGCCAGCGTCCACGGCATGACGGCCAGGCCTTCGTTGTAGCGGCCCTCGAACGCCACGTGGAACAACAGCGGCGCTCCCATCAAAATCAGCACGCTCGCCGCCAACATTCCGATCGCCGTGAGCTTCAAAATCAGATTGAGTCGGTCGGATACCAATTGTCGTTCGCCGCGCTCCCAGTCGTGGCTCAAATACGGCATCACGATGCCCGCCAGCATGTCGGCGAGCGAAATGAGCAGCAGCGGCACCACGCGGCTGCTGTGGTAGTAGCCGACTTGCGTCAGCGCCGCTTCGGCGTCGAGTCCGCTCCAGTGGACCAGCATGTAGCGGTCGACCACGGCAAACAGATTGCACAACAGATTCGTACACCAGATCCAAATCGCGAATCGCACCAGCGGCGGCCAAAATTCACGATGCGCCACCTCCGGACCGGGTGCGGCAACCTCCGCGATCGAGCGACCCGTCAACAAGAGCGCGCCCAAGGCCGACACCAGGCACGCGGCTCCGTAGCCGATGACGATGCTCTCGGCCGACAGCCGCCACCACAACAGGCTCAGCGAAATGAGTGCGAACAGCATGCTCTGGCAAAACTGCATCATCGACACGATGCGAAATTTCCGCAGCGCCGCGAACAGCGCTTCGAGAAAATGGTGCAGAATCACGGCCGCCAAGCTCCCGGCCATCAGCATCACGAGCGTCTTGCGGTCCGGCCGGCCGAACACGAGCCAGGAAAAACTCGGCGTCCAGAGCGCGATGACGCCAATCGCTGCGGCGGTCAGCGCGGCGGTCCAGGCAGCAGTGCGACGCAAAAATGTCCGCAACTGCTGCCGCTGGCGATAGCGTTCGAGGTAGCGGCCAAACGAGCCTGGCAGGCCGAGCACGATTAGCGGGGCCGCGAGCAGCAAGAAGCTGTACGCCATGTCCCACTGCCCGAGCTGATCCGGCGAGAGCCAGCGGCAAAACAACACGCCCCGGCCGAAGCCGACGCTCCGCTGCACGACACTCACGACCAGTAGCACGAACACACTCGCGGCGAGCGTATCGGGAGCTAATCGATGTTCTTTCGCTTGCGGAATTGCATTGAGAGAAGAGGCGCTCATGGTAGTCTCACGACGAACTCAAGATTGCGGCATCAAGGAGGACCGGTGGAGCGACTTCGTGTCGAAAATCACCGGGGTCGAAATTGATTGGATGACGGAGCTTGCGAGGGTCAACGGTCAGCCAGTTCTTCAAGCGGATCATTTCACAGTCAGCGTGAATCCGCCGCAGGTGAAACGGATCGTCGCCGGGGAAATTGTATCCGCCGTAGGCCGACGAGACGCCCTGGTAGCCGGCGTGGAATGCCATTTGGAATGCCGCCGTGCTCAAGTCCGACGGCTGACCATACGGAAAGGCGTAGTAACGAATCTCCCGCTCGAGTGCCTGCTCCAAATCGTGTTTCGAGCCGACGATCTCGTCCTCGATCACATCCGGCGAGACGACGCCCAGGTGTACGTGATTGCGATTGTGCGCGCCGATCTCGACGCCTGCGGCCGACATTTCGCGGAGTTGCGATAGCGAATTCGGCGCAAGCGGCCGACCCGCCGTCTCGTCGTGCGGAAATGGCTTGTTGCCGAACACGTGGTTGGTCGAAACGAAGTACGTAAACGGGAGCTGCTCCTTCAACAGCAGCGGCACCGCGAATTGCAGGTTCTCCGCGTAGCCGTCGTCGAAGGTAATCGAAACCGTCGGCCGGGCATTGCGACGCGACACGATTCGCCGCTGTGCCTCGGCCAAGTCAACGACGTCGAACCGCTCCTGGAGCCAGCGAATTTGCTTGGCAAACGTCCTGGTTGGCATCGTCCAGTCGTTCGGGCATGAATCCGCCACGCGGTGATAGAACAACACGCTGACCGGCTCCATGCCGCGCGCGGCGCGGTCCGCCGCCAATCGCCGCCGCTGCGGCTGCGTCGCCAGGTAGTAGGCGCTGAGCAGGATGTCATTCAGCGGATTCATGCTGGGTTAGTTCTTCACCGAGGCAACACTCTGCTTGACCCAATCTTTGAGCGTACCCGCCACCAGCAACATGTGTCCCCTCAGCCGCGCGAGTCGTCGGTTGGGAAACACGTGGTAGTCAAGCGTCCGTTTGGCCTCGGCGCGAAAATGGGATTTGTAGGGTTCGTCGCCGCGGAGGAAATCGAGGTGCGTGAATCCTTCTTCAATCGCCCGCTTCACCGTTAGCATGTAAGCCAGCCGGCCAGGCGACTCATTGAGGCGGTCGGTGTCCACGCCGCTCTGATAGGTGTAGACCGTGTCCGGGCTGCTGAAGTGGTACTCGGCCGTGAACGGCGCGCCGTCGAACTCCACCCACGACATGCGGAGTTGTCCCGTGGCGAGCAACTCATTCACCACCTCGCGGTGAAAATCGTAAAACTCCTTCGAGGCAAAGCAGCAGCCGGCGTCGCCCAGTCCATTGCGTCGGCGCTGATGCAAGTCGACCAAAATCTTCCACGCCTCGTCGAGCTCGCTCGGGTTGGTCACCAGGTGCCACTGGCTGCGCCCGGATTCCACGTTCCGTTCATAGCACTTTCGCAACTGTCGGCGATGCGACGACGACAAGCTGGCCAGATACCCGTCCCAAGTCTCCGGCAAATCAACGACCCAGCAATTGCCCCCGCGCTCGCAGGAAACCAGCGCGTCGCGGACCTCCAGCTCGCCCATCAGCAGCGTGATCGCATCGTCGCCATCATCAATCGCGGGCAGCTCAAGCCGATCCCAGTCGTCGTCGTTGGCGGTCAAATAGTCGGCAATCGCGGTGGCGACCGTGACGATGTAGTCCGGCCGGCAAATGAGCGAGAGGTG
>JANNTD010000396.1:0-8837 GCA_031403315.1 Planctomycetota bacterium | reverse complement strand
CGAAACCTTTTACAATCCCGTACGTCTGCATCAGACGCTCGGCTACAAATCACCCGATCGATTCGAAACCGAGTACGCCCCGGTCCTAGCGGCGTAAAAGTTGGCCCCGCCGCTGTCCGAAAGTGGTGGGCTATCGCAGTCTGCGAACAGCGTCGTCATGGATTTGGCGTGCCGTAGAGGAACTCGTCGACCCGCTCCGATGCGTCCGCTGGCAAGTTGTCCAAAACACCGATGATGTTTTGGTATCGCTCGTACATCGAATTTGGGGCGGGCAGATTGCCGTTGGCTGCTGTCGCTCCGCTTGCATCCGCAGGTGCCTGCACGTCGATGCGGACTTCGGCACCTTCCGGTACGTCTTCCGGGACGACAACACCGTTTTGGACGCGACCTCGGTATGTCATGGAAATCTCCCTGAAGCGGTTTGCTGGCGAAGTTGCAAGCCTGGATCGCCCAACTAGTAAGTGTAGCGACATTCTGGCCACCAGACCAATTGAGAAGTTTCAGCCGCCTTTTTAGCGATTTTTTGACGTCGCCGTCGCTGGTATCTGCCGATGCTTGCACGTCGATTCGAACTTCGGCGCCGTCACAAAACGGCAGCGTGATCGATTAGCTCGGCGGGAGCCTTGCCCTCCCGGTTCTGACCGACTTTCAGTCGGCTTGCGCCAGCGGTGGTAGCGGCCGCCTGCTGCCGGAAATTTCGTCACAACCGGAAAAACCCGCAAGTTTTTCCCAGACTCACTCGATAACAAGTTCCTAGCGGACGTTGGGCCGAGTGCGGCGGCGTTCTCGCGCAGACCTACGGGTCGCTCGCGATCACGGAAGATTGGCGAGCGGCTGCGTTTTCAACGGTGGAAAACGCTCGATCGCATCACAAAGGATGAACGATGGCACGAACCACGCTCCTCGGACAAGGACTCGCCCTGGCAATGGTGACGCTCGCCACGACCGGCTGCGGCTGGGGGCTTACGACGCAAGGTCCCAGCTTGGGTCCCGTGCTGGCGATTCCGATTCCGATCAGCCCCTATTTCCAGGATCGCAAGGAAGACGAGGCTTGGGAAAAGGAGCGGTACGAACGCGTGCCGATTCTCGGGCCGATTACCTCGGATGGTCCGCCGGTGGCGCTCGATCCGCCGAGCGATGACGAGGTGATGCGGGCACTGGAGAAGGCTCGACCGGTCGAAGGCGGCGTGCCAATGCTCTACGAACGGAACCGCAACAACGTGCGGATCGTGAAGTACAAAATTGCCGACTACGTCGATCCGCCGCGGGTCTATCCGCTCCTGGGTCCCGCCCAGCAACACCACGCCCACTACAAGTGCATCATCTATTACGAGGACGTTCGCCGCATCGGCTGGCCGGTGCCGCACACGATTCGCGACGACGAAACCGAAGAGTGCATCTACATCGACCATAACCACTTGCACATGGTCGGCAACGTCGATACCGGGGCGGGTGCCAAGTTTTAAAAGCACCTAACAATTTGAACCGCCAAGAACGCCAAGGTTGCCGAGAAATGCAGAAAAACCGAAATCATCGACTTGGCGAGCTTGGCGTTTTGGCGGTTTGATTCATTCTGTTAGACGCTCTAGGGCGAACCACGGCAATTCGCGGGCGGGGAGTGTTTAGACAAGGAGACTTGGGGACAGGGAGACAAGGAGACTCATGGGCCGGCCGTCCACTGAATTCTCCTTGTCTCCCCATCTCCTTGTCTCCTTGTCTTTGTAAGCAAGCAGGCCCTTATGTCGATCTCTTTGCTGACCCTCGCCGATGCCGCAGCCGGGCCCGTGCCAACGAGCAGCTTGTTCGAAATGCTCGTGGCCGGCGGGCCGTTGATGATTCCGATTCTGCTGGCGTCCTTTGTGCTGCTGCTGATCACCTTCGAGCGGCTGGTCAGCCTGCGTCGCCGTCGCGTGGTACCGCGGCTGTTTGTCGAACGCTTTCTGCTGCAGCTCCGCGAAGGGGCGCTCGATCGCTCCGAAGCACTCGAGAAGTGCGACGAGGAGCCGAGCTACATCGCTCAAGTGTTCGCGGCGGCGTTGCGGAAATGGGGCAAGCCGGCCGTGGAGGTCGAGCAGGCCGTGCTGGACGAGGGCGAGCGAGTTTCCAACGTACTGCGGAAGTATCTCCGCGTGATCAACGGCATTTCGACCGTCTCGCCGCTGTTGGGCCTGGCGGGCACGGTGTGGGGCATGATGCACGCGTTCAACGTGATCGCCACCAACTCGGCGATGGGCCGGGCCGAAATGCTCGCCGGCGGCATCAGCGTCGCGCTCATGACGACCGCCGCTGGCCTGATGGTCGCCATCCCGGCGATGATTCTCTACATGTACTTCGTCGGCCGGGTGGACAGCCTGGTGATGGAAATCGATAGCCACGGCCAGGAAATCGTGAACCTGATCTCGGGCGAGGCCTTGGAGGAACGCAAGACGGGTCGCTCGACCGTGTTCCGCCGGAAGGCTGCTTAGCAAGAAACGCACAGAACGGGGGCGGGGACGCCCCGGCTCGCATTCGGCTCGCATTAGGAAATCGCTATGCCGCTCAAGCTGCAACAAGATGAGCCGATGCAGTTGAACCTCACGCCGATGATCGACGTGTTGTTCTTGCTGATCATTTTCTTCATGGTCGCCACGACGTTTGGCGACCTCGAGCGGAACATGGAGCTGCAGGTGCCCGAGGTAACCGAGGCGGGCGACTCGGTGCGTCCGGCCAAGCCGCTGGTGGTCAATGTGTTTGCCGACGGCAGACTCGACCTCGATGGCCAGCCGGTGACGCTCGACGAGTTGACCGCACGGCTCACCGAGGCCCACAGCCGCATCGGTCAACCGACGGTGGTGATCCGCGGCGATGCCCGATGTGAGTTCCAACACGTGGCTTCGGCGCTAGCGGCCTGCAAGAAGGCCAACATTTCCGAGCTGGGGATTACCGTCCGCATCGCCAGCACCGGTGGGGCGGCTCCGCGCTAAGCCGTAGGCGGTGAACATGTCCGCATTTCTACTCGTTGCCGGCATCATCGGTCGCTTAGCGGCGATCTCACCGCTGTATCTGGCGGCGTGGTGCGGGCTCGCCGTGCTGAGCCTCGTGCTGGTCGTGTCGTTCCGCAGCCGTTGGGGACGCAGGCGGCCGCTGTACCGCTGCGCCGTGGCGTCGCTATTGGTACATGTGGTGTTGGTCGGTCTGACGATGACGGTGCGGCTCGTCGTGGGCGATGGCGGGGCAGGGACGGGCCCGCCGATTCACGTGCGGTTGATGGACGACATTCAACGCGAAGGACCGATTACGCTCGCCGCGCCGCCGCCGCTATTGGTGCCGCAGGAGGTGGAGGCGTTAGCTAAACCGGCAAGCGATGAGATTGCCGAGGTCGATGTCAGGCCACAACCGATTGCTAGCGAACCATTGCCGGCCATCGAGCCGCCGCCGCTGCTCGCACCGCCGGAACCTGTTTCCGAAAAGAAAATCGTATTGGACGATGCGGCTGTCGCGCCGCCACTCGCTCCGTCACTTGCAGCAGTCGCGGAACCGGCCAAGGCACCCGAACCGGTGACGCCGCTTGAGAACGAGGCCGCGTCCAATGATCCTCCGCAAAATGATGGCAATCGGCCGGTGGTGACGGACGTTGCGAGAAACGTTCCGCCGGCAACCAGCCCCTACGCACGCCGCAATGCTCCGGACCGATTGGAGTACGCCGAGCGACACGGCGGCAGCGTCGAGACCGAAGCGGCCGTGTCGGCCGCCCTCGAATGGTTGGCACAAGCGCAATCGGCCGACGGTCGGTGGGACGCGAGCCGCTATGGCGCGGGCATTGAGATGGCGGTGCAGGGACAGGATCGCGGCGGAGCGGGGGCCGACGCCGACAGCGGCATCTCGGCGCTCGCGCTGTTGGCGTTCCTGGGTGCGGGACATTCGCACGTCGCGGGCGACTACCAATCGACAGTTGCCAAGGGACTTGAGTTTCTGATGCGCGGTCAGTCCGCCGACGGGCACCTGGCCAGTGAAACGAGCCTCTACGCTCGCATGTACTGCCATTCGATGGCGTCGTTCGCATTGGCCGAAGCGCTCGCCATGACCCGCGACAAGCGGCTCGAGCCGGCGGTTCGGCGTGCGGTCGACTATTCGCTTCGCGCGCAGCATCCGTCGACCGGCGGTTGGCGCTATCGCCCCGGCGACATGGGCGACACCAGCCAACTTGGCTGGCAACTGATGTCGCTGTGGAGCGCCGAACGGGCCGGTATCAAGATCCCGGCGCAAACTTGGACCGGCGCCGAGCGATTTCTGCGGAGCGTTCGCCGCGGGCGGCAGGGCGGCTTGGCGAGTTACCGCGCCGACGGCCCGGCCAGTACACCGATGACCGCCGAGGCGATGTACTGTCGCCAGTTGGTCGGCGCGGCGCTCGGCGGCAACTCCGATCCACGATTGGCGGACGAGGCGACCGCCGCTCTTCTTGCCGCGCCCCCCGAACCTCAGCGGGTGAATCTGTACTATTGGTATTATGGGACACTCGCGCTCCACCACCAGCAAGACTCGAGCAGCGAGACCGCGGCGGCATGGCAGTCGTGGAATTCGGCGCTCACGCAGGAGTTGGTCAATTCGCAACTGGGCGAAGGCCCCGAGGCGGGCAGTTGGGAGCCCAACTGTGTGTGGGGCGGCTACGGCGGCCGGGTGTATTCGACGGCCGTCGCCACGATGTGTCTCGAGGTCTACTACCGATACACGACGGGGCCAGCCGACGAGGGCTGGACCGCCTCGCGGCCGGAGGTCCGCCGTTTGCCGCAATAAACTCCGCGGACGGCAGACTCATGCGAACTTGACCCAGCTTGGCTAATCGCTTAACTTTGAAGCAAGATTTGAGGCGAAAAAAGTCGACATTGAGAAGACGATTTCTGCGAACGAGTTTTGCGAGCAAGTTTTGCGAACGGCGGTCGAGCTGTTGCTAGCAGCGCGCGAAACTGTCGAACGCTCGAAATTCAGGGCGCCGTCGCCAAGTGGCTAAGGCAACGGATTGCAAATCCGTCACCGTGAGTTCGACTCTCACCGGCGCCTCTGCAGGCCGCCGCCCAGTGATGTGCTGATGCACACCGGGCGGCGGCTTTTCCTTTTGTCGCTAGCACGACCGAGCGACACCTGGCCTGCCGCTTTGCCAACTACGCTTGCCGGCCGGGCAACTTCTCGTTAATCTCCCGCCACTCATCGGTCGGAATTTCCCCCTTCAGTCAAGCTATCTCATCTTGGTGCCGCGGTCTGTGGCATGCGCCCGTTCATGCGGGCTGAGGAGAAATGATGGAACGTTCTCATATTCGCCCGCTCGATCTCCATGCGGTCGCCTACGCACTCTTCGCTGCGTCGACACTTGTCACCGCCGGCGGATGTGGTGCCATGCTGGCCACCGGAATGTACGTGATTCAAGGTGGCAACATGGTGCCGGCGGAGTTCGACGAACTTCAGGACCAGCGCGTCGTCGTCGTCTGTCGTCCGCCGTCGTCGAATGAATATCGCCACGCCGGGGCTTCGCGTGCCGTTTCACAGCGGGTCAGCGAATTGCTCGTCGACAACGTCAAGAACATCGACGTGGTGAGCCCGCGCGACGTCGACGACTGGCTCGACAAAAGCGATTGGGGCGACTTCAAAGAACTCGCCAAGGCCGTCCACGCCGACAAGGTCGTCTACATCGAATTGAACGACTTCGAGCTGTTCAAGGGTACGACGCTCTACCAGGGTCACGCCGACGTGTCGGCGACGATCTACGACATGAAGAACAACAGCAAGCTGCTGTGGGACCGTCATCTCGGCGAAATTCTCTATCCGACGAACAGCGGCATCCCGGCCCAGGACAAGCCGGAAAAACAGTTTGAGCGCGAGTTCGTCAACATCATCGCGACGCGGGTCGCCGAGCACTTCTATAAGCACGACGCAAACAGCGAATTTGCGATCGATGCGCTGGCGAATCGATAATACGCTTGTCGCTGCGCAACTGCCGGCTACAGAGCCGGCGGGTCGCGGCGCGGTTTTCCGGGCGGACCGGCAGGCGGTTGAGGCCGGCGGCGATTGCCGTTCTGCGCCATCATTTGGGCTTGGGCTACGCGGGCGGCCACGTCCGTAAACAGCTCCTGCCATCGCCAACCGAGCGGTTGATCGAGTTCGCGCTTGGCGTCCATCGCCCAGGGCGTGTCCGCGTGCTCGGCTACGACGCGCCGGAGGTATGCGGTGGCAGCGGCCGCGTCCTTCGCCAGCGCACTATTCGCGGTCACTTCTCGCGACGGACGCAGCACCCAAGTGTCGTTGCGCGGGTCCTGAAACTTGAGACCCTGCTTCGCCGCAGCGAGCATCGCGTTGTAGCCCTCGGTGCGAACTTTCGTCGCCAGCGCCCGGCCGATCGCCAGGTCGAACCCGGCTTGCCACCGCGGCTTGGTGACGTTGGCCCGATCGGGCTCGCCTTGCCGCAGGATCGCGACCAGTTGGTTGATCCGTGGTTCAAGTTTCGCGGCGTCGCGCTGCGCGACTGACAAGTCGCGAGCCAATTGGGCATCATCGACCTTGGGGAAGCGGCGGCGAACGTCCTCCATGGGCGTCGTCCACGAAAGCTGCGACGCCTGCACGAGCGCCCCACAGGCGCGGCTACCGGCCAGCAACTTGTAATACTGATCCACCGTCACGTAGTCGGGCCGATAGTTGCGCATCACGCGCTCGTCGAAGAACGCAGCCAGGTGGGACGAGTAGGCGGCAGTCTCCCACGACGGCACCTTTTCACCCACCTTGCGATTCGGGTGCACCGTGAAATATAGCCCGCCGGTCTCCGAGGTGAGCCGGCACAGCCCATACGGCCCAAAGCCGGAATCGATCCGCTCGTCGTACTCGCGCTCACCAGCGAAGTTCAGTTTGATCCGTTCCGGCAGCAGCGACTCGGGGCCTTGATGCACCGGCAGCCATTGATCCGATTGGTCGAAGTTTGGATCGGGGTCGACATATTTGATGAAAGCATCCTCGCGGCCGAAGGGTGCTGGAACACCGACCACGAACACCGGCATCGCAAATTTGCGACAGGTCTCGATCGTCGCGTCGAGTTCCTGCACGTCGTCGCCGGCCTCATCGGTAAAAGCGACGATCATCACGTTCCGCCTCGGTGTTTGCAGCCGATAGTGGCGGAACTTGTCGGCCAGAAAACGCACCGATTGAAACACGTTCTCGCGGCCGGAGGGATCGTCGTTCACCGCGCGGACCGCCTGCTTGATCGCCACCACGTCGTCGGTCGGCTTCCTGGTGAGCAGTGCAACCGTTTCGCCGAAGGAGGCGACGGCCGTGATGAGCGGCTTGTCCTCGTGACGGCGGAACGCGGGGTTGCCCGAGGCCTCGATCGTGCCCAACTCGTCGTACACGCGGTCGAACCGCTGGGCGATCGACTCGCGCTGGGCCTTGAGGCTGCCCGATTGGTCGAAGAGCCAGACGACGAGCGTCGGTCGCTCGTCGAGCGAGAGCAGAATCTCGTTGGTGATGCGGTCGATCGCCCCGGCCGCGCCGACGGTGCCCGTGCTACCCGCGCCTTTGATCAGCAGGTTTTCGGTCGCGTTGCGGCCTTGGAGAATCGTTCGATCGATGTCGAGGACCCGAATGTTGCCGACCGGCGTGATCGACGCTGCCTGGTACGTCAGTTCGGCGTCCGGCGCTTCGACGAGCGATTGCGGAACCGCGTCGCCGCTGTCGCCTTCGCTAAGTGCTCCGACGGCGTCGCTGCGTTCTTGGGCAAAGTGAAACGCATCGAGCACCGGCTCGGTTTCGGCCTCGACACTCCGCGCGGCGAGCAAGACCTCGCGGCGTTGGTTGGGGAGCAGCAGCGTGGCGGCCGCGAGGGCGAACAGGCCGGCGACATGCACGAAGAGACTAAAGAGCCACGCCGGCGCACCGCCGTCGAGCGGCGTCTCTTCGCGCCCGGTGCGGACTTGCCACCACTCGCGCAGTTTGCTGGTCGCAGCCACAGTCGATCGCCCCCACACCGTTCCTCAAAATCCGTGCCATCGCCGGGGCGGCAGCCTGCGGCCGCCCCACTTCTATTTTCGGTCGGCCGTTCGATTTCGGCAACAGCCCCGCCAGTAGTAATAACCCCGTTGCCGGCAGTCAGTTTCGGTTACAATGGAGATACGAGCGGCCGAGCGGCGGTTGCTCGTGCAAGGGACAAGCTGTGACGGCGAGGAAGGTAGCCATGTTGAGCCGATCCGGGTGGGTGTTCGTGGCGACGTTTGTTCTGTTGGCCTGGGCTCCCGGCGCTCTTGCCCAACGAGCGTTTCGCACCACTCCGGCCGCAGCCACCAAGGTGCAAACCAAAGACGGCGTCGAGCTTTCGATCACGTGCTACCCCAGCCGAGTCGCCAAAGATCCGGCTCTCGGCAAGCAAGTCACGCCAGTCGTCCTGCTCCACGACGAGAAAGACACGCAGGGCATGTTTTCCTCGCTGGTCGCGCGGTTCCAACAGGCCGACCAGGACCCAAAACAGCCTGCGTTTACCGTCGTGACGGTCGATCTTCGAGGCCACGGCGTCAGCATCCGGCAGACCGCTCCCAACGGCCAAACCCGCCAGCTCGACGCGGCGAAAATCAATCGCGACGACGTCCTCGCCATGTCGGCGCAAGACATGGAGGCGGTCCGCGGCTTGCTGGTTGAGCAGAACGACGCCGGCGAGTTGAATTTGAACAAGTTGTGCCTGGTCGGCGTGGGACTGGGCGCGACGGTGGCGGTGAATTGGGCGGAGGGGGATTGGAAGATTGCGCCGTTGCTCGTGGGCAAACAGGGCCAGGACGTGAAGGCGATGGTGCTCATCTCGCCCCAGTGGAAGTATCGGGGCATCATGCTAC
>JANNTD010000395.1:0-28571 GCA_031403315.1 Planctomycetota bacterium | reverse complement strand
CGGGTCGTGGGTGACCATGATCACCGTGCGACCCTCGCGGCACAGTTCCTCGAAAAACTCGAGGACCTGTTCGCGTGTGGCGGGATCGAGATTGCCGGTCGGCTCGTCGGCCAAGATAACGGCTGGGTCGTTGGCCAGAGTTCGCGCCAGCGCGACCCGCTGCTGCTGACCGACGCTCAATTCGCTCGGCTTGTGGTCGAGCCGGCCCTCCAAGCCAACGCGTGCCAAGAGCGCAGCGGCGCGGTGCTGGTATTCGGGCGCATGCAAACCCGCGAGCATCAGCGGGATTTGCACGTTCTCGAGCGCGGACAGGTACGGTATCAAGTTAAACGTCTGAAACACGAAGCCGATGCGTCGCTGCCGGATCTCGGCGCGTTCGCGGGTGGTGGCGTCGTAGAGTGACTGGCCGTCGAGCCAGACTTTGCCGCTCGTGGGCGCGAGCATTCCGCCCAGCGTCGAGAGCAGCGTCGTCTTTCCGCTGCCGCTCGGGCCAACAACGGCGACGAATTCGCCCGCGGCGATTTCGAGCGTCGTCGGTTGCAGGGCAACCACCTCAGCGTTCCTGTGACGGTAACGCTTCGCAACTTCATCAAGTCGAATCATCTTTCATACCTCCCGGAAGCAAATACAAGGATCGATCATCGTCGCGCGCCGCGCTGGCGGATAGCTGGCCACGAGCGCGACGACTGCGGCGACAATCACCGCGAGCGGCGCCAGCGACAACACGGGCTCGACCGGGATGCCGGCCAGGTTTGGCCCCAAGCCAATGGCGAGCACCGTGCCGCCCAAGTAGCCGATCACGCCGCCGGCCAGGCCGATGACGAGCGCTTTGCCGAGGAACAATCGCGCGACCAGGTTCGGCGTCGCACCGAGTGCCATCAATGTGCCGATTTCGCGGCGGCGCTCCGTCACGTTGGAAAACATTGTGCCGGCGATGCTCGCTATGCCAACCACGAGCAGGATCGCGAAGAACAAGTACGAGAGCTGCGTCATCAAGCGGTTGACGGCCACTTGCGTGTCGACGACCTGGGTGATGGTCACGACTTTGGCGTCGGGAAACGTGTCGGCAAGTTGGCCGGTTAATCCGCCGGCTGCGTCTTCGCAGCAGGCCATGATCTCGATGACGTTGACCGTTTCGCCCTTCTTGGCGAGCCGCTGGACGGTGTGCAGGTGGGCGAAGACGCGGCTGTCGTCGACCGTGCCGGTCGCGGGCATCACGCCCGAGATCTGGAACGGATAGCCGAGCAGCGAGACTTTGTCCCCCGTCTTGAGCCCAGCCGATTGGGCGACGTCGGCGCCGACGACGGCTTCGTTGACGGCGAGTTTCTCGATGAAGCGTCGTTTGGCGAGGCTCTCGGTGGCCGACAGCTCGATGTCGCCGACCGTGCTCCGCTGTTTGCAAGCTGCGTGGGCGTTGCTGAAGGCTTGCACGCTTTGATACGAAGCGAGCACCTTAAACTCGCTTTGCGGCAGGACGCCGGTCAACGTGACACTGGAACCCTTCAGTTCGGCCGGTACGGTCAGCTTGGCCGAAATGTGCTCGACACCTTCCAGGTTGGCGAGCACGAGTTGCGAGGCATACTCTTCGGGCAGCGTTGCGCCGTGCGAATCGGCGGCGTAGTAGTCTTCGAGACTCACGCCTTGCGGCAAGAGCAGCACGTTGGCCCCCAGCGCCGCAAGTTGCTCCTTCACGGCCTGCTCGGAGAACACCGTCACGCTGCGAATCGCCACGAGCGCGGTGATGCCGAGCGTGATCGCCAACAGGCAGGTGATCATCGCGGTGGGCCGCTGCCAGAGCTCTTTCCAAATCAATTTGTTGGGCGTCATGGTGATTGGCCTTAGTGGTTGTGCTTGCAGTTGGGGTCGTCGCAACACTTGCCGGCCGCGTGGAGCTTGGCGGCGATTTCGGCCGCCGTCGCGGTAGCGGGAAATTTGCCGACCAGCACGCCCGGTGGGGCGAGCACGACGACGGTCGAACCGCTAAACGTGGCGGGGTCGATTTCCATGTCTTTCACGAAGCGGGCCTCCACCGGATCGTTGATGACATAGCTCTCGGTGGTCGCGCGGTCCTGGAACGCGGGGTCGGCGAGGAACGCCGCGGCGCCGGCCGGCAGCGGAACCGAATCGTCCGACTTGACGTGGACGACGACGGTCTTGCCGGCCTGGAGCGACTTCATGCAGCGGGTCATGGTCGGCGTCACGAGCGCGGAGTCGACCTGTTTGTCGGTGACGCGCCCTGTCATTGCGCCGGTCACAGCGCCGTTCGGCGCGACACACAGAACCAGCGGCATGGGCGCCCGGCCGACTTGATAGCGCTCGACAATCTCGCGGTGCGCGGGATCGGTGATGCTGATGGTTGTCCACTCGGCGCGTTGGGGCCATCGCCCAAGGGATGACGCGAGCTCCGTAGCCACACGCTGGGTGTTGGCGTTGTTTTCCTTGGTGAACAGGATGAACTTGAACTTCGGCTCCACAGGGGCACCGGCCGGATCGGTGGGACGAAAGGCGACCGAACCAGGCGCGCTTTGGGCGCGACACGGATCGGCAAGACATGCGACGCAGCACAAAGCGGCGCCAAGCAAGAGGACAATCGGAACTCTCATGGGTCACCTAAATTGATTGGGCGGGAAATGGGCGGGTCCGGATCAATTGGCCCACGCGACGCACGACGAATCGTGTGTAGCGCGGTCCGATCCACAACATCGAAACACGGGCCCTGGTCGGCGAAGTGCGGGGTGCGGGCCTCGCCAATGTGGGCCATGCGCACGGACGATCAGATCAGCAGAATCTGGTACAAGAGATGCAGCCGCAAAGGCGGCGGCGATTCGTTGAGAGTGTGGGCGAGATCCCACGGCAATGTAGCGGCTGCCAGCCGACCGGCGAGAAGCGACGGAGCCACGGCCGCGAAATCGACGGCAATGTCCGTCGCCGAGTCGTCGATCACTGTCTTCTGCGTCGGCAAGTAGCTGCAAACGCCCTGGCATTCGAGTTCGCCGTTGCACGGGCTGGAAGGCAGTTCGCCTTCGTCGTGCGGTCCGCAGCATGGATCGCCGCACTGGCACGGTGCGGCGCAAAGCGTGAACTCCGCCGCCGCCGCGCATTCGGTGTCACTATGCCAATGGTGATGGCAGCAGCCGATCATCGCGTGGATGACCAGCATGACGGCCGTCAGATTGGAAAGTAACGCGTGCATAAAGTTCGTATTTGCTTTTATCGGCTAACGCGTCGAGTGGGCTTGTTGAAAACTCGTGAGATCGCTTTCCACTCGTCGGCCGCAACTGATAGCGTCTTGGCGCGCGGATCATTGGCTGCTATCAGGCAGCGGGCCGACGAGGAGGCCGTCGATTTCAGCCCATTTTTTCCAGGCGGATTCGATGTCGTTGAGGTAGGCAAGGTTCTTCTCCGCGTAGGTCCGCTGCGTAGCCAGGATTTCGAGGTACTCGAGCTCGCCCTGCTCGTAGGCCGTTGAGACCAGGTCGAGCGACTGGCGGGCGGCGGGAAGTATCGACTCGGAGTACTTGGCGACGCGGCGGCTCGCGGTGTTGTAGTCGCTCATGGCGGACGCCAGTTGTTGGGCTAGCGCGAGCTCGCGGCGATCGAGCGCGGCCTGCGCTGCCGTGAGCTGGCCGCACGCCTGGGCGATGCTCCCCTGATTGCGATTGAAAACCGGCAGCGGCAGGCTGACTAGCACGTTGGCAACGGCGAACTCGCTGGAATTGTCGTACTGCGCGCCCGACATCACGGTCAGATTGGGGACGCGGCCCGCCGTAGCCCGCTCGACCGCCCACCTGGCCCGATCGACGTTGAATCGCAGTTCGGCGAGTTCGGGGTTCTCGGCGAGCAGTTTTGTGCGGACCGCTTCCCAATCGAGGGTGGGGAGCTTGGCGTTGAATGTGTCCTCGAGTGGCGGCGGATTGGCCTCGCTCGAACCAACGACCGAGGCCAAACGGCGGCGAGCGGCGTCGCGGCGATTGGTGGCCTGTTCGACGAGCAGCAGCGCGCTATCCGACTCGACCTGGCTCTGCAGGACCGCGGCTTGCGTGCCTTCGAGCGCTTTGAGCCGCAATTCAGACGCTTGCAGGGCTTGCGAGCCGACCTGCTGAAGTTGGTTGGCGAGCGCGACCGTGCGTTCGGCCGCGAGCAATTCGTAGTAGTACATGCGGACGGTGGTGACGACCTGCCGCCGCGTGCGTTCGAACCGCTGCTCGGCAGCCGAGACTTCGCGGAGGGCGACGGCGCGGCTGAGTCCGAGCTTGCCGGCCGTGACGAATTCTTGGCTGACGAATCCGCCCTGGAAGCCGGCCCGACCATTGTTGCCGATTTCATCGCCTAAGTAGCCAATTTCGGGATTGGGCCTCAAGCCGACCTGCAGCCAATCGCCGCGGGCCGCTCGAACCAGTCCCTCCGCTTCGCGCATGGCCGGATGATAGGCGAGCGCCAGCGCCTCAGCTTCGGCAAGCGTCATGATTTGGTCGCTCGACGCGGCGTCGACCGGCGGCAGCGGCATCGGCTCGGGCGGGATGCGCGCGAAGCGAACCGGCTGAGCTGGCGTAGGTACGAGTGTCGGCCCATCGGCGCGCACGACGATGCATTTCGACGCCGCAAGAACGGCGCAGCACGCAAGCACGCATTGGAGAAGTCGACGCATCGTGGACGCTTAATTCGATTGAGCGAGGCAAACACACGGATAAAGTGCCTCAAGCTCTATCGACTTCGGTCATCGCACAGAATCACTAATCGCTAGAATCCTCAGCGCGGCTGCGCGCAGTGGTAGCAGGCAGCAGCGGGCAAATGAAATGCGGGCCATGGCGGAGGCCACGGCCCGCGATTCTGTCAAGCGCCCGACGGCGATGGCAAATCGAGACTGACGGTAAACAGCTCGCCGCCGTCCGGATCGACGGCCAGCGCCAGGCCGAGCCGATTCGCCAATTCTCGGCAAAGCGACAAACCCAGCCCGGCATGCGTGCCTGTCGCGGTGCGCTGTGGGTCGCCCTGCCAAAATCGGTCGAAGACACGGTTCAATTGTCCGCGCGTCAGTCGATTACCCGAATTGCTAATGACGACTTGCACGCCTGTGTGACAAGTCTTGGTTGTAAGTTGAATTTTGCCGTTGGGATCGCAGTGGGCAACCGCGTTGTCGACAAGATTCCGCAACAGGATTCGCAGGCAGTCGAGGTCGGTGTTGGCAACCACCTGGGAATCGAGCTCCAGTCTTCCCGACACCGCTTTCGATTGAGCGATCGGCTCGGAGGCTTTCCACGCAGCCTCGAGCTCCTCATTCACATTCGTATCGACAAATTTCGGTTCGAGCTGGCCGGCGTCGATCCTCGCCAGCGACAGCAATTGGCCGACGAGCTTCTCCGTTTCACAGGTCATGCGCAGGCACTCGCCGAGAGATTCTCGATACTGCCCCGCGTCACGCTGCCGGCTGAGTGTGACCTCGAGAGTCGACCTCATGCCGGCGAGCGGCGTCCGCAATTCGTGGGCGACGTTGGCCGAAAACTCGCGCTCTCGACCGAACGCCGCTTGGAGACGGGCCAGCAGGTCGTTCAGCCGTTCGATGACGCCCGACACTTCCGCGGGAGCGTCGGAGGCATTGAGTCGCAGTGAGAGGTCCTGGCCATCGATGGCGGCAATCTCGGCCGAGGTCGCAGCCAGCGGCTTGAGCGAGGAGCGCACCAACCACCAGACCATGGGAATCAGGAGCAATGTTCCGCCGGTAAAGATGCCTGCGAGCCCCCAGGCCAAGCGGCTGAGCGATCGATCGATTGACTGCGTGGATCGGGCCAGGCTGAGTCGCACGACGCGTGGCGAGAGCACCTTGCCGGCAGGCTGCTCGATGGTATTTGAAGAAGCGCTTTCGTCGTCGACGTCGAGTTCGAGCGCCGGATGAAACGCTACCTCGACAATTCTTCCGGAGCGACCATCGGGAAGCGACTCGGTTCGGAATACCGGCTGATCGACTCGAGCGCCGAGCCGCGGAAATTCGTGGCTGCCGACCGAGCGCGAACGATCGATGGTTCGATCTTTGGCGTCGCGCAGAGCATAAAAGGCGTTTGCGTCTCGCGCTTCGAACAGTGCAATTTTCTTTTCCCCAATATCCGAGACCACGCCGCCCGGTTCGTGGTCGACCATCGACGCGAGGGTCGTCGCCTCGGCGAGCAGCGCCGCGTCAAACTCCGCCAGCAACGTCGCGCGAACGAGCCAATAGACGACTGCTCCGGTGAGCAGCAGTAAGACGGCCACGCCACCGGCGACCTGCAGCAGGAGTCGGCTGCGAAGCGATTTCATTGGCAAGCCTCGCTGAGCTGATAGCCATGACCGCGGCGGGTATGAATCAACCGTGATCGGCCGTGTTCCTCCAACTTTTTGCGTAGATAGCCGACGTAGACGTCGACAACGTTGCTTTGCGAATCGGTCTGGAAGTCGTACAGGTGCTCCCAAATTTCGGTGCGCGTCACGACCTCGTCGGCGCGATTGGCAAGGTACTCGAGCAGGGTGAACTCGCGCGGCGTCAGCTCGAGTACGTCGCCCGACCGCGTGGCGCCCCGGCGAACCGTATCAATCTCCAGATCGCCGATGCGCAAGACCGGCGTGGTCGCGGCATAGCGCCGGCGGACGAGCGTGCGGACTCGAGCCAGCAACTCAGCGAATGCGAATGGCTTGGTCAGATAGTCGTCGGCACCGGCGTCGAGGCCATTGACCCGGTCTTCCACGCGGTCTTTGGCCGTGAGCAATAAGACTCGTGAGGAGCGCCCGCTTTGATTGAGGGCATCCAGCACCGACATGCCGTCACGCTTGGGCAACATCAAATCGAGCACGATCACGTCGTAGTCGTTGCCAGTTGCCAGCCACAGCCCGTCTTCACCGTCGGCGGCGACGTCGACCGCGTAGCCCGCCTCGCGCAGTCCTCGGGCGACCGATTCGCGAATGGGCGCGTAATCTTCAACGATCAAGACTCGCATGGCATTTTTGAATGACAGGTGTCGGGGCGCTCCGTGACGTCTAGCTTACCTGGCAGAGATGAGAATTTGATGAGCACCCGAATTGCGCCATCGCTCAAGGCCATCCGGCAACCGATAGCTGCTTCGCGCGGCCAATCTCTCTCATCGACTTCTCATGGCGAACTCACCACTTGCTCATCTCGCGTTCTTTAAAATACCACGGTCGGCCGCGAACGTGCCGCGCGGCAATCGACCGATTTCAAGTTCAGATGCGGGAAGCTCACGGCCGGCGGGATCACTGGAATTGCCAATGAATTTGAGGCCATCAGGACGCTTATAGTCAGTCTAATTCACGACGTTTGATTGTACCACTTTCACCAACTTAACGGAGAAGTAAGCATGTTTTTTCTCAAACATCTGTCGGTGTTGCCATTCGTCGGCGCCATGGCGGCGTGTCTGACGTCCTCGTCGGTGACCGGGCAGCCGGTACTGCCGAATTTTGGTTCCGCCGTCTTTGATAACAGCCTCCAAATCGACAATGCATTGTTTCCGCGGAATCCGGGAACTACCTTGACGTACGACGGCGTCAAGACGGATCCGACGACCGGCGAGGTCGAGACCGAAGTGATCGTCGTTGAAGTGCTAAATCAGACGAGGATGGTGGCCGGCATTGAAGCGCGAGTCGTGCGCGATCGCGTTTGGCTTGAAGGGCTGCTGATCGAAGACACCTTCGACTGGTACGCACAGGATAACAACGGCAACGTGTGGTATCTAGGCGAAGAGGTGACCGACTTCGAGTACGATGATGCTGGAAATCTGATTGGCACGAGCCATCCCGGCGCCTGGGAAACCGGCGTCAACGGCGCCCTGCCTGGCTACATTATGGAGGCCAACCCATTGGTCGACGACCACTACTACCAGGAGTACCTCGTCGGCGAAGCGGAAGACCATGCGCTGGTGGTCGGCGTCGGCAAAATGCATTCCATCCCGTTGGGGACGTTCAACGGCGTGCTGCGTACGAGGGACTTTACCACTTCCGTAGAAACCTACGGTGAGAAATTCTACGCGCCGAACGTGGGCACGATTCTGGAACACGACTACGACGCAACAACCGGTATGTTGTTGGGCGTGACGACGCTGCGCTCGATTTCGGTCGTGCCCGAGCCAGGCAGCGCGGCCCTACTCTCGCTGAGTGCGTGCGGACTGCTTGTGCACCGCCGGAGGCGCGTCACAGCGAGCAATTGACGTCGGCTGCAACTTCGCTCCGCCGCCCCTGCCACTTGGCAGCGGGCGGCGGTTGCCGGCTCATTCACCGGTGGCGGGGCTAGCAACGCGGATTGGCTCGTCGAACACCGTGAGCACCGGTAGCGCGTTGCCGTCGTCGTCGAACGTGCCGCGGCTGGCGATCGGACTGCGTGAGACGGCCGGCTCCCACCAGAAGATGCCTGTGCCGCGGCCGTGCGGCGTGGCGCGGACGATGCGGTCGACTTCGACGAGAAACTGCCGCTGGCCCGCGGGCGTCTCTGGGAACGGGCCGGGCTCGTCGCGGTACTCGGCCCGCCGCCAGTTGTAGGCCACCTCGACGAGCATGATGTCCTTATCGTACTCATAGGCCATGAAGGCCAGGTTGTCGCGCAGATTGACGAGGCTGCCGTGCCACCAGGGATAGTACGACTGGCCGATCACGTCGTACTCGACGCCATACTGGCGGCAGTGGTTGAGAAACGACTCGGTCGCGCCGCGGTCGCCGCCGCGGTCGATGTGGATCATGATTTTGGGCCGCGGGGCGACGCGGCCGTCGGCGTCCACCAGGCCGGCGTCAACACCGCGAATGCCGGCCTTGAGTAGTTCGGCGAAGTTCTCCCAATTCTTCGGCAGGCGGCCGTCGGGCCAGAGCATGCCGCCGATGACTTCATTGCCGATCTGCACCATGTCGGGCGCAACGCCGGCTTCGCGGAAAGCGGCGATCGTGTCGCGGGTGTATTCGAAGACGGCCTCTTCCAATTCGTCGTGCGAGAGCCCCTCCCAGGCGCGGGGCAGGAACTGCTTCTGCGGATCGGCCCAGGTGTCGGAGTAGTGGTAGTTGAGCAGGAACTTGAAGCCGTGGGCCTTGGCGTCTTTCGCTAGCGCGATCGTGTAGTCGAGATCGTTCGGTAGCTCCGTGGGCGTATGGAAGAGCCGCAGGCGGATCCAGTTGTAGCCGTGATCTTTGAAGATCTCTAGCCCCGGCTTTGCCACGCCGTTGTCTTTGAACACGCGGCCGTTCTGTTCGGCGTGGGGAAGGAACGAGAGATCGGCGCCGACCGCGTATTCTTCGGCTTGCAAGCTCGACGGAAGCCAGACCAACGCGACCAGCAAAGCTCCGATCCGAACCGGAGCGCAAGATAGCGGCATGCGATACGTCAAAGTCTGCTCCAAATTCTATTCTGCAAACGCTATTCTGCAAACGAATCGAGTTCAGCAGTTCGCTCCGTGCAAACTGGCTCAACCGAGATGATCGCCACTCGATTGAGCCAGTTGCGCCGGAGCGTACTCGAGTCATCCTTGTGCCAAGCGAATCAATTTCATTTTTTCCGTCGGACGATCAGCAGAGCCGGTGCGGCCAGCGTGAGCAGCAGGAATGCCGACGGTTCGGGAATGGCGCCGCAAGTAATCCTGTAATCCGCGTAGTTCCAAGAGGAAAACGCCGTCGCGTTGCTGAAATCCGGCAAAGGAGCAGGATTGGTCACCGATTGAAGGACGCCGACGCCAGTAATCAACAGTCCGGCGAGTGATCCGGCCGGCCCACCGATTACAGGCGGGACCGTGTTCGTTGGGTCGACGGTCAAATTGTTCCAGTTGCCCGCAGCCGGGTCATAGAGCAGGGACCGCAGATTCATGGTCCCACCTTCATTCACCGTTGGCGCAGCCATCGGCGCACTTGAGATGTACCACGCGGTGGTTCGGCCAGACCCGGCCTGGACGGTGAAATAGCCATAATCGTCGGCGCCGCCGGCCTGTGTATTGGCGTAGACATTCAAGTACACGCCGTCGGGGCACGTCGCCGGATCGATGGTACTAAATCCGGCCACGCCGTCGACCGTATAGAACATGCGGAGGTTGTTGACAATACCGGGGCCACCGACCGAATCACCGATGCCGGTGTACACGCCCGTATCTCCGTTGACGGGATTGCCATTGTCGGCATCGGTCAATCCGCCAGAAAAGTCAAAATTGTAGGTCCCCAGGAACCCACCGATCATATTGACCGACCAAGGCAGAATGGCGCCGCTCTGCCCCGGATGCGGATCAGGCGGGTTAAATGTCTGCTCGTAGAGCAATACGGCAGCATTCGCGCTGCCGGCGAAGACGCCGACGGCCAGACCGGCCGCCAGGAACAGGCGATGTCGATTCATGAGACGAGTCCTCTCAAACGGTAGGGAACTGGAACGCGACAAAGAACTTGTCGCTTAACGAAGACGTTGAAACGGCAACGTGTGCCGAGGAGAAGTGAGATCAGGCTGGCGGCGACGATGACCAGGGCCGAAGGCTCTGGTACGGGCGATGCGCCCAGCGACCCGGTCCCCGAGCCCGAGTTGCCGAAATGCGATTTCCAGGAATTGTAATCGGCGGTGCTGATCACCCCGCCATTGCCCGGGTCGCGATTTGGCAGCGACGCACCCGCTGCGCCGAGTCGATCGCGCCAGAAGGTGTAGTCGGCGGCGTCGACCGTACCACTCTGGTTGTAGTCGCCGATGAGCAAGCCGCCGAATGCCGCGTAGCGCACCACGCCGTTCAAAACACCGGTGCCCGGGCCTGTCCCAGGAACGCGAAATTGGAACGCCAGATCTTGCGTCCCTCCCACTGTCACTGTCTTGAAGAGCCCGGTCAGCGTGGCCGCGGTTTGTCCCGCATTGACGGACTTCGTCGACGTCGGGTTCAACTCCGCCAGAAAGCCGATGGTCGGTGCGGCCTCTTCCCAACCGGCGAGCGATTGATCCTGGAGACTGTTCCACGCTGTGAGGAGCGAATTGCTGGCCGAGGTCACTTGATAACCGTCAAACTGAATATTGTTAAACACCGAATCGTTGACGATGCGGGCCTTGCCGTCGGTCGGGTCGACCTGCAGCACCAAGGTGTTGGCCAGCCCCGTGTTGATGTAGGTTACCGGAGCGTTGACGGTGCGTCCGTCCGAGCGGCTATAGGAAAACGTCAAATCAGAAACGGGAGTCGTCCCAAATGTTGTCTGGAGCGCAACAGGATCGTACACGCTACCAATCGCATTCGACGCGCCCAGTCCAACCACGGTGCTGCTGGACGGGTTGAGTTCACTAAGCGAGTTCGCGGTTGGGTTGACTGATTCCCACGTGCCACCGAAGGCGGACGAAAAGGCGGACGGCTTGAGCGCACCGCCCGCGGAGCCAATTTGATAACCGGTGATCGTTACGCCGGGGCCGACGGTAATGTCCGTGTTCCGAATGGTGACCTGGCCGTTGGCCCGATTGACTTCGGCCGTGAGGAAGTTTTCCACCGTCAACTGCCCCTTCACGCCGCGCACGCTGCCGACGGTCGTGGTGGTAATTGCATAGCGAAGTCCTGTCGGCAGGGCGGCACCCGCTCCAGAGGTGTCGGACACGGTGAAGTTGCCCTGTATCTGGGCGCTATCCCAGAGCGTCCACGTGTTGCCCAATTGGGGCACGACCCCGTTGTGAAACTGCGGGCGCAGCGTGCCGTTGAGCGACACCCCACCAGTGACATTGATCACGGAATGACCAGTGCCGGCAGGGACAGCGAGGCCGGTGATGTCGGGACTGAACACGCTGGTGTTGGACATGCTGATGCTCGGAGTATTGAACACGACGTTGGGGCCGGTAATGGTCGTGGTGCCGTTGAGCACTGCGCCGTTCGTCAGATTCACGTTTGCGCTACCCAAGAGGTTGACCGAGCTATTCACGCCCGCCTGTCTTACGTTTCCCGTCGTAACCAGTCCGCCCGCGGCCACCCCACCCACCGTGAATGTGCCGCTGTTGACAACGACGTCACCCTTCACTGTGAGCGTTCCGCCCGGTTGGACGGTAATCGTCCCGAAGTTGTTGATCGTCGCGTTGCCGGTGCCGGCCGTCGGCGTGGCACTCGGGGGGGCGCCGTTGGGTCCATAAGTCACCAACAGACTCAAGCTGCCGCCGCTGGCGATGTTGAGCTTCGATCCATTGCCGGTCGCAGTTACACCGTCCACGGTCACACCAGCGGCCGCGACCACGTTGTCGGCGCCACTACCATTAAGTTGGGTTTGGGACGTCGTCACATTGACGGTGTTTCCGTTGTTGATCAGGCCCATCTCCTCATAAAAAGCGCTCGGCGTGAAATTGTTAGATCCGAGGTTGAGGGGTGGGTTTAGACCCCAATTGGTGCCGGTGCCCCAACTATTGTTTCCTCCGCCATTATCCCAGCGGTATGAGTACGACTGCGCCGATGCGATCGAAGCCATCAACAGCAAGAGCGCGGTCGACAACGCGAATCTGTTTACGAAACTGATGCGGAGGGTTTTGACCGAAAACACTAGTAGTCTCTCTTGAATGTGGTTTCGCAAAACGTGGAGCTGACGAGAAAAGTTTGTTGCATTACTGCCGGAGTCGCCTAAGGATCAAGGAATCCTCGAGGCCTAGACCTAGCGGGTCGTCTTCGTGCCACTTCGCCAGCGCCGCATTCCCAAGCCAAGTGGCAGCGCCAGGGTCATCAACGCCGCGCTGGAAGGCTCCGGCACTTGCGCTAGGAGTCCATTGAAAAAGGCCATGCTGCCGTCCCCGCCACCTGGAAACGGGAAGTTGTCCTTCCATTGGGCAAAGTCGAACAGGTTGACAACCCCGTCGCCCGTAACGTCGCCGAGAACTCGTGACGCGACATTGGCGCCGAAGTTAGCTTTGATAATGCCGTAGTCGACAATGCTAACGATTCTGTCGCCCGTCACGTCGCCGGGGACCGGCGGAATGCCGACATCGACGAAATCGATGTGGACCGTCGATGACGCGGTCGAGACAAACGAAGCGACAAACCCGATGCCCGTGAGGTTGCCCGTCAAGTTAACGGCAGGCTGAGCGCCGATTGTGACACCGTCGATGGGTGCCGCACCGATCGTGAGGTCGAGCCAGTTTGCCTTCGCGGGGTTGTACGTCAGGACTTGCGGATCAAAATTGCCTTGGGAACCCGCCCCGACCGTGCCCGTATCAAAAACGCCGTTCGAGACATACCAACTGCCGGCCGCCGTTTGCACGGCGAGCCGCACATGGACCGGGCTGCCGCCGGCGGTGTTTTCGAGGTGCTGCGACCAACTGAAGCCCAGGCCAGCGTTGGCCGGGGCCGTCGGATCGATCCCACCCGCCGGGAAAGTTGAGCCCACGGTTGAACCCGTGATGGCATTGCTGGAGGTGAAGGTCGACGAGGTCTGCGGATTTGCCCCGAACAAATAGACAAAGGCTCGATTGGTTGGGTCTTCTGCCAATAGTCCCGGGACGTTGGGGAAGTAGACACCGGGTGCCCCCGCCTGGCCATGCGTGGCGTCCCAGCCGAAGTCGGTCATCGCATAATTAGTAGGACCGATGCCCCCACCGGCAATTACATCGGCTGGCTTGAAATCCACGTGATACAAGGACACCTGAGCCGCAGCCGGCGTAGCCACCGTTAGGGTGGACAAGGCGACCGCCGCCACCAGTACCGCCGCTGAGCCAATTTGCTTCAGCATCGAACACCTCACGTTTAGGCACCTCACGATTAAGTGATCCGCACAGCGAAGTCGCGCTCGAAGGCGCGATCGCCGCTAGTTAGTTGCCGGATTCCAATTGAGCGGGGTCCAACCTACCCGCAGCTTCAAGTCATACGATCATGCTGAATTGCGAACGCCGCCGCGCCGAATTTGAAATAGCCGAACTTGAGAAAAGAGCCCCGTTCGGGGCCGACCGGTCCGCCACCCGGGCAGCCAGCGCTTGGCCGCCACCTTTTGGGCCCAGAGGGATTCTCCCCCTTGCAACCCTTCTGCCGTCTCTGACACAGCACCCTACAAAGTACCTGGCGCCGAGACAAAAATTCACGAACTGTGGGGTATTTACCAATTCCTAGCCGCATCTTACGGTAAAAATGTATGGATTTGCCATAAAAAGAAGTACGCGGTTCCCCAGTTCCCCAGTTCCCCAGAGCTGGTGGTTGGGTGCAGGAAGAGCAATTTTTGGCTAAGATTCTCTGAGTTCGGGGAAAGCATTAGAGGGAACGGCAAAAAGGCGGAAGAAAGCCTCTATTCGTGCGCGCGGCGTCGACCCCGCTAGGCTTTGATTCGTTCGGGCGGTATCGTCGGCGTTTCGCGTCTGCCGGCTCTGGGAGATTCAACCATCGAGCGTGAGTCGCCGAGTCGGTTTTTGATAAAGGATTTCGTCGATGCACAAGATGGAATTAGCTTCGCGCTCCCGCTTGGACATTGTTCGATCGCTTGGCAGGCGCGCGTTTACACTCGTCGAGCTGCTCGTGGTGATCGCGATCATCGGCATCCTCGTGGCGCTGCTGCTGCCGGCCATTCAAGCGGCTCGTGAGGCGGCACGACGAACGGATTGCATTAACCGGTTGCGACAGTTGGGCATCGCCGCGCACGGCTATCATGATACGATGAAGCATCTGCCCCGACATGGCGGGGGCAAGCTGATGCCCAGACCCGACAATCCTAATCCCAACCCGACCGCCGATCCAAACTTGACGAACGGTCTGAGTAGCCAATCGCTCTTACTACCATATATCGAAGAGGCCGCCACACTCAGTCAAATTGACAAGTCGAGACATTGGCGCAATTGGCTGCCAGCGGACGCCGCTGTCAAGAGAACGCCGCTGCCGTTCTTGAAATGCCCAAGCCAATCACCTATCGAGCAGACAGATATTTTGACGTTGGTAGCATCGTCTCCGTTTTCCGAGGAGAGCCCGTTGCGGTGCCATTATTTGGCGATTTTCGGTGCCAAACCGGAAAGTTGCGGACGCGGTGGATCGATCAGCAACCTGACTTATCCGGATAATACTTATACCATGGCAAACTGCGACCTGAATGTCCTGAGTAGCGGCGGGATGGCCACAAACGGACTACTGTACTACCAGAGCGATATCGGCTTCAAGAGAGTTACTGATGGCCTCAGTCACACGATGTTGTACGGCGAGTTTTCTTGGGACGCGGGCATTAACATGACGTGGCATGCAGCTGAGGACCAGGGAGGCATCGCTTCCTGGAAATACAATGGCAAGAATGTTGCGTTTCCGATTAATTCCGCCGCGTTCCCGCAGACGTGGCCAGAGCACGACTCCGGGATGGGTACCACGCCATATCATGATGTCAGCCTCGGCAGCAATCACCCAGGCGGGTGCAATGTGCTGTTCGCAGATGGGTCGGCACGATTTCTTAGCGAGTCGACCGAGCTGGCCGCGCTTAAGGCAATGGCGAGTCGTGCATCGGGAGAGGTCTTCGATGCCGAGTTGTAGAGCTCGTCGCCGCACATGGCGATGCCTGCCGTTATATGCGATCCTTGCGATCGCCGGGTGCGGCGGAAGTGCTAAAGTCGGGTACGTGCACGGCGTCGTTCGCCTTGATGGTAAACCATTGACCACGGGAACGGTACGATTCGTCCCCGACGCTGGCCGAGCCGCATCGGGTACGATCCAGACGGACGGGAGCTTTGACTTGGGAACTTTAGGCAAGTCTGATGGAGCGGTAATTGGAAAGCATCGTGTTGCGATCATTGCATACCAGCAGTCCGTTCCGGAAGAGGGCAGTCGGCCTGCCGACGTTACCTCTGTGAACCCAAATGTTAAGCCCTTGGTGCCAGAGCGGTACATGGCGGTCGGCACCTCCCGCCTGACCTTCGACGTGAAGCCTGGCAGCAATCAGGCGGACTTTGACCTCACGAGTCGCTGACTTGGCCCGCGGAGAACACTCGGGCCTACTCGACCGCGGTTCGAGCACCTTCTTCGGTGTCAAAAAACGCCGGAGAATTATCTAACTCGGGGAGCTATAAAGGGTAAGGAATCGAGCTGAGCGGGGAATCAAGTTATTGGGTTGCTTTGTGTTCGGTCGGGAGCCGCTCCAGACTTCCAGAATTTCAGGCGTATGGACGGAGATTCACGTCGCGATCTCGATACCGACTCGATGCGCGAGCTGGCCCGGTTGTGGGTTCAGTCGCAGTCGGCTATTTCCGCCTACCTCACGGCCAACGTGATCGACGCTCACCACGCCGAGGACTTGGTCCAAGAGGTGGCCCAGGTCGTGGCCGAGAAGTTTGACGAATACGATCGCCAGCGGTCGTTCACGTCGTGGGCGTTGGGGATCGCACGGAATCGGTTGCTAAAGTACTACCGCAGCCGGTCGCGGGATCGGCTGGTTTTGAGCGAGGCGGCGCTTACGCAGTTGGGAAGTGCGCTCGAGCGAGTGGAGCACGAAGCCGAGGACCGTCGCATCGCGCTGCGGGCGTGCCTCGAACGAATCGAGGGCCGGCGGCGGCGCGTGTTGGAGATGAGGTACGGCGAAAACGCGAAGGTTGGCGAGATCGCCCAGCATTTGGGCATGTCGAGCGACGGTGTGTCGGTGATGCTGCACCGGATTCGCAGCGTGTTGTACGGGTGCATTCAAAAACAATTGGCCCAAAGCGAGGCCTCGTGATGTCTGAGTATCCCGAACTCGATCGCCTGCTGAGCCGCTATCTCGACGGCTCGGCCGAGGCTGCCGACATGGCGACGCTGGAAGCGACGCTCGCGGCCGACGAGCAATTTGCCGAACATTTTGCGCGCTGGTGCCTTGCGCATCGGCAAATCGCCGACCTGCTCACCGAGAGCAAACTGCACCTATTGATGGACCAGTTTGCGACCAGCTCGCCGAGTTTGCCAAAGGAGGCGTTTCGCGAGCGACGCGAGCGGAGTAGCGGCGGAAGTGGTGGCGGAAGTGGTGGCGGCAGGCGGATGTTCGCGTGGGCCACGATCGCCGGGGCTTTGTTGTCGGTCGGCGCCTGGCTGTGGGTGGACAGGTCGGAGCCGCAGACCGCAGATCCCACCGTGGCCAAAACTGTGACCGAGCCGACGACGAGTGAGCTGGTGATTGCGGCGACGCTGACGCAGATCGTCGACGGCGTGTGGGCCAAGGGTGCCCCGGCGCTGCACCATGGACAGTTGCTGCACGTCGGCGACCAGGTCGCGTTAGTCTCGGGCATGGCAAAAATCACATACGATTGCGGTGCGGAAGTCGTGTTGCAGGGGCCATGCGACTTCTGGTTGCAGAGCCCGATGGTCGGCTACCTCGCATCGGGTCGAATTACGGCCAACGTGCCGCGCCGCGCGTTCTCATTCGCGATCCTCTCGCCAAAGGTGGATTTGGTCGACCTCGGCACGTCTTTCGGCGTCGAAGTGGGCGAGAATGGTCGCACTGAGTTACACGTGTTTGAAGGGGAAGTGCTCTGCAGCGAGCCGAGCAAACAACAAGCCGGCCAGCGGAATGAAGTGATTCACGTGACGGCGAACAAGGCGATGGAGTTCGGCGCGGCCGCCGGGCAACCCAGCGACATCGCCATGAACCAGGAGCAATTCGCGCGGCTGATCGCCATGCGGCGGGCCGCCGATGTCGAGGCCGGACACCTCACCGAAGACAAGCTCGCGCTGTGGCTCTCAGCCGACGTAGCCGTGACCACCGACGCCGCCCATCGCGTCATCTCTTGGCAAGACATCGTGTACGGCGACAACGCCTCGGGCGAAGATGCGATCCAGGTCGACGAAAAAGCCCGGCCGCTGTTGGTGAAAGACGGGATCAACGGCCGGCCGGCGATTCGTTTCGACGGCGAGTCGGACTACTTGCTGACCACGCCGCTCGAGACGACCGACGATCAGACCGTGATGTTCGTCTGCCAGTTCGGGCCACACGCGTTTCGCAAGGACCGCAAGTGGGGCGGACAGGTAATCAATTACGACGGGCCTCCGAACCGGTATTTGAGCGATACCTCGAAGCCCGGCGTGCTGCAGATCGGCGAGCCGCTGCTGGATCAGGAGTTCAAGCCCTCGCTGCTCACGGGGCAAGTGTTCGCCGGGTTCATCGGCAGCGCCACCGTCGAGTCGGGGCGCGTCGATGCGGCGCCGGTGGGGCCGGAGACGCCGGTCGTCGTCGCTTATGTGTACGACTACGAATACGAGCACGGCAAATCGTACCTGATGGTCAATGGCCGGAAGTACGGCGAGGCGCGAGCCTTCGCGCCACAGGGAATCACGTCGCGGAAGATCATCGGTCGACATGCCTGGATGGAACTGTACTTTGGCGGCGACCTGGCCGAGATGCTGATCTTCAACAAGGCGCTGGCGCCCGACGAATTGACCCAGACCACCAAGTACTTGGCCGACAAGTATGCGATCGAGCTCGACGAGTGATCTGAGGGGGGCCGCTCGTCGGTAGCGTATTCGGCGATTGTGGAGCAGCGGAGGACGGCAATGTTGGAGGCGGAAAGACTCGTGTCGTGCGCGCGGTTGGCTCTCCTCGCCGTAGCTCTTGCCGCCGTGCCGGCGGGCGCCGCGCCGTTCATGGCTGGGGCCGACATTTCCTCGCTTCTCGTGCATGAGGACAACGGCGCGGTCTACCGCGACAACGGACAGATCGGCGACGCGATCGACATTCTTTCCGACCATGGCACGAACTATTTTCGGCTCCGTCAGTTCGTCAATCCGCAATTCGAAAACAATTACAACGGTGGCTTCGATGCGTTTGTCGCACAAGATGTTGCGTACAACATCGAATTGGCAAATCGCGTGAAGCTGGCCGGCGGAAAAATCCTGCTTGATTTCCACTATTCCGACACTTGGGCCGACCCGGGCCACCAGTGGAAACCGGAAGCGTGGGAATCGCTTAGCGCCAGCCAACTAGAGCAGCAAGTCTACGACTACACAAAGCAAACGATCGAATCCTTCAAGGCCGCCGGCGTGCTGCCGGACATGGTGCAAATTGGCAATGAAATCGCCAGCGGTCTCTTGTGGGACGAAGGGCGGCTCTGGCGCGCCGACCTGCCCGAAGCACAGGAATTCGACAATCTCGCCGGCCTGCTCTCGGCCGGCATCCAGGGCGCTCGCGACGGCGCGGGTCCTGGTGACGAGCCGCTCGTCATGATCCATCACGACCAAGGCTCGAAATGGAATACCACGTCCTATTACTTCGACCGGCTGCTGCCCAGGCTGGTAGCCAATGGCACCGATCCCGATGTTCTTGGCTACAGCTATTATCCGATCTATCACACGGGCGGCATCGCAGGCGTCCAACAAAACCTCACCAATTCCGCTAACACTTACGGCAAACCGGTCGTGATTGCCGAGGCCGGCTTTCCGTCGCGCAACCCGACGTCGAGCGAACAAAATCTCGGCTTTCCGGTCACCGAGGCTGGGCAGCAGGCGTATCTTCAGGCGCTTGTCGACGCGCTCGAGAATGTTCCGAACGGTTTGGGAATGGGTGTGTTTTGGTGGTACGCGGAAGCCCGGCCCACCACGGGTCTCAACGTTTGGCAAAATGGCCGCTATAGCTTGTTCGATCAGAATGGCAATCTGAACGACGCGGCCACTGTGTTCGAGGAGTTCCTGCCAGCACCCGGCGACTTCAACGCCGACGGCCTCGTCGACGCGTCGGACTACACCGTCTGGCGGGACGGCTTCGGCACACTCTACGACGAAGCCGATTACGCCGACTGGAAGGCGAATTTTGGCGCCGGTGGCGGCGGCTCGGCAGGAGCCTCGCCCTCCCATCTGGCGGTGCCCGAACCAGCTTGGGCCGCCCTGCTGCTCGTTGGCGTCGCGCTTTGTGCTGGTTGCCCCCGCGCATTCCGCTGACCCTCCACGGCTATCTCTTGTCCGGCATGCCGACGATCGAGAGCTGCTTGTCGTATTCGATCTGCATCGTGTAGCGCAGGACCTTTTGCTTCGGTCCGACCGCTTGCGCGGGAACTTCCACGTCCCAACGGAGGATGCCGTCCTTGCTGTCGGTCATTTGGTACGTCGCATCGTCGCTCACCGGTTCGTCACTCTTAACGAGCGTGACTTTGATATCGTCCTGACCCACGGTGGGCAGCCGATCCAACAGCCGCACTTTGGCCGGAGTGGTCCCGAAGTTTTCGAGCGACAATTCGTAGGTAAAATCGACGACGCGGTTTCCGCCCTGGATCTGCTCGTCCTTCTTCACCAATTCGCGTTCGGCGCGCAGCGAGGCGTCGATGCCGAGGCCGACCGTGAAGCTTTCGCCCACGGTGATTGTCGGCTGAGTGCCGCGGCCGACGAACTGCCCGCCCAAGAACGTCGCGACCGGCCCAGCCAGGAATACCAGATCGCTGGAGTTGGTGAGCCGCGCCTCTTCATAGACAAAACTGGTTAGCACGGGCGAGGCGAGGCGGTAGAAATCGCACTTGAGCGGCACCGAGGCGATTTGAATCAACTGGCGGTCGGAGCGGCTCGGCAGACTCGTGCGATTAGCAAGTTGGTAACTGACGCTGACGCCCTCGGTGGGCTCGGCGAGACTCTTGCCTTCGCTCCGGAGTTCGCTGATCGGGCAGTTGATATCGAGGAGCTGCAGTTCGCGGGCGGCGCGATTAAGGCCTTGGTCGGCGCTCGCAGTGGTGGCGGCGGCGAAGTCCCAACCGCCGACGCCGCCACCCATGGCTCCACCCCCGAATCCTCCACGCCCGCCGCCGTCGCCGAAGGGGTTTGACTCGTCTTCGGCTGGTGCATTGGCCGCTTCTTGCTCGACCATCGCTTGCTTGCCCCGCAACCTGCCCAGTTGGGCGAGATTCTGCTGCACCTGTTTGTATTTTTCCGCAGCCGGCAACGACTGCCGCAGCTGCACTTGCTCGAGCGGGCCGAGTTTGATCGCCAGCGGCTCGATTTTCGGCGCCGTGGCCACCAACGACGGCGTGGCCGTCGACAGCACCATCTCGACGTCGTTCCAATCCTCGCCGCTCATCTGCTGGATCGAGGCGTTGTACTCGACGGTGATTTGGTCGCGGGCTGCGGTGGCGCGCACATTGTAGGAAGGCGACCAACTTGCGTTATTGACCAGATAACTGAGTCGCAACTTGGCGGCACCCGCCTGCGGTGCGTTGATAAACACGACCGCTTCGCGGACCGTGCGCGACGAACCGGAGGCGATCGTGTCGCGTTTGCGGGTCAGGAGGTCGCGCTCCTGACTGTGGGTTCGCTCCTCGAGCGCCAGCTCCAGTTCCCGTTTTGAAATCGCGTCGCGCTCGGAAAACAGGAACTGCGTCAAATCCTTGAGCGTTTCGGCGTTGAGCACGCCGCTCTTAAGCTCCTGCTGCGAGGTGGCGGCCGAGAAGTGTTCGAGCTGTGTGAGATATGCCTTCCGCTGGACGAGCAGGGTCCGCTCCTCGGCAACGGCGGCCAATTTGTCTTGTACGCCCTGAATCTGCTGGTCGAGTTCGCGGACTTCCTTGCGAACGTCTTCCTCAATCGGCCGCGCGCGATAGCGCACTGAGCGGACTTGCACTCCGTCCGTCGGCTCGGCGAACAAACTTCCTGGCAGCACATTCTCGGGGAGATTCGTCACGACCACTTCGAGCAGACCGTTTGCCTCGGGCACTTCCAGCTCGCGCGTCACCAAGGCCTGCCCCTGATAGACGGTCACGGCCGAGACCCGGCCATCGATCACGACCGGCTCGGCAGCCCCTGTCGAGAGAGTGGTGACAATCGAACAAACGAACCACGCGGCAGCCAACGGACATCGGATCATGCCTGTTCCTCCAGGTGAAAAATTGGGCTCGCCCCGACGATCGAGGTGATTCTGCGACCGGAGCCGGACTGGCTGTTCCGACTTGGACGCCGCCCGTCGCCAAAAGATTCCCGAAAACGAGCCGAGTTTATTGCAGGCCCTGGAAAACCTGGCAAGGCAAAAGACGCGTATGGCGGTCGGTTCGGTTCGTGGGATTTTCGCATGTTTTCCGATTTTTTCCTTAGTGGTGGGTTTGAGCCGGTGGTAAAATATCGACGGTTGGGCTCCGTTGGACGGCATCAGGGGTGTTGTATGTGGAAAGGCTCATCGTTTCTGGGCGCGAGACTGCGCGCACGCGGTTCCGCTCACTCGCGTCCGTTGCGATTCGAGTCGCTTGAAGCGCGGCAGCTCTTGGCGATCACCGTCAACACGCTCGTCGACGAGGCGGACGGCAGCATCGTCGATGGCGATGTCTCGCTCCGCGACGCGATCGCGGTTGCTCCCGCGAACGAAACGATCAACTTCGCCGCGTCGCTCACATCGGGTGGGCCGGCGACGATCCAGCTCTCGAATCTCGGCGAGCTAGTCGTCACCAAGAATCTCACGGTGAGCGGACCCGGCGCAAAGCTGCTCACGATCAACGCCTTCGATCCGACGCCGGCGATGAAGAACGGCGACGGCAGCCGCGTGTTCCGCGTCGACAATGGCGCGGCGAGCCTGAGGAACGTGGCCATCTCGGGGCTCTCGCTCACCGGCGGCGACGTGTCGACTGCAGGTGGCGGGGCGATCTTGAGTCGCGAGAACTTGACGGTCTCGGCGAGCACGATCAGCGGCAATGCGACGACGCTCAACGGCGGCGGGATCGCCAGCTATGCCGGATTGCTCACCGTGACGACCAGCACCATTCGCGGCAATACTGCGGACCGCGGCGGCGGCATCCACCACTACAACGGCACGATGAACGTCTCGTCGAGCACCGTGAGCGGCAATTCGGCTTCGATCAGCGGCGGCGGAATCTTTAACTTTGGCACCTTTGGCATAGCGGGCTCCGGCGCGGCCACGATCGTCGGCAGCACGATCTCCGGCAACTCGGCGGCGTACGGCGGCGGCATCTTTACGCAGGACTCCGTGCTCCAAATACAATTCTCCACGATCACGGCAAATCAAGCACCGGCCGGCGAAGGCGGCGGCATCCAGTCGCTCGTCAACAGCTCGACGCGGACCGAAGTCTCCGGCAGCATCGTCGCCGGCAACCTTAGCAGTGACGTCGACTTGGTTATCCCCGTCGGCAACTCGTTCCAGTCGAATGGTTACAACCTGATCGGCACGGGCGACGCGCTGGCGGAGTTCGTCGAGGTGGGCGATCAAACCAACGTGAATCCGCAGCTCGGACCGCTGGTCGACAACGGCGGCCCGACATTCACGCACGCGCCGCTGCCGATCAGCCTGGCGGTCGACGCCGGCAACCCGGCCGCAGTGGCAGGAGTCGGTGACGTGCCGCTCTCCGATCAGCGCGGCACGCCGTTCGGACGTGTCGTGGATGGCAACGCGGTGCCGGGCGCGCGGATCGACAAAGGCGCTTTCGAGCGGCAGCCCAATCCGCTCGCGGGCGATTACAACTTCAACAAGATCGTCGACGCGGCCGACTACTCGGTGTGGCGCGACACGCTCGGTTCGACGACGGATCTGCGGGCCGACGGCAGCGGCAACGGCGCGGTCGACGCGGCCGATTACACCGCGTGGAAGTCGCACTTCGGCCAGACGCTGCCCGGGGCCGGGGACGGGGGTGGGTCGATCGCGGCGGCTGCGGAAGTGACTGCTGCACAAGCCATCGAAGTTGAAAATCCCGCAGCGCAGCAAATTGAGCCAGCCCGGTCGCCGAATCGCAATGGCATCAGCTCGCGGCAGAAAACTGAAACGGCGACGTCCATTTTGCAGGGCGATGCGATCTTGGCCTGGCTCGCAGCGCGGGGCGGCCGCGATCGAATTGCGGACGCATCCCCCGGCAACTCGACCAGCGATTCGCTGGCGGAAGAAGCATCGCCGCTAGTTCTTGACGGCTGTGACGCGGCATTCGCGTCGCTCGCAGATCGCCAACTCTAACCCTCACCGCGGGCGGCGGTTGGACCTTGCCCGCGCGAGGCGGACCCCTTAATATGCAGGGGTTCCCATGTTGAAGTTCGGCGGAGTAGCTCAGTTGGTTAGAGCAGCGGAATCATAATCCGCTTGTCGGGGGTTCGAGTCCCTCCTCCGCTACTTGCAGTGCGTCTCGGTCGAAGCGGCCAGGTATTGCCACAGAACTCGTTTTGCCATAGAGCTCACAGAGATCACGGAGCCAAGCAAATCGACCTCGGCTAATGACCAAGTGATCGCTGGTAACGCTTGTCTCCCAGTTCGCCCGATTTGCTGCTCCAATCTCTCCTCCAATCTCCGACGTCGAGACTCCAGCTCCGACGTGATGACTCCAGTCGGTTGGCGTTTTGTCGCCGGGTGATCGGGACCGAGGCGACAAATGCTGCCGGGGCTCGAGGTTTTTCGCGTTTTGTCGGGCGGCGTTTTTTTGGCCTCCTCGCAAGTCGTCGGCTGGTTGTGACTTGAACATCTTCGTCGCCGGGAGAACTCGCGCCGAGGCGACAATTGGCGCTCATTTTGTCGCCTCACCGGGCGATAAGCCCCGGTAAATCCCGGTCGCGGTACACATCGCCGGCGACAAAATGGCACCTCGAATTGTCCGATAGAGTCGGCTTGGCGTGTACCTGCTCGTCCTGGCGAAAGGTCTCTCGCAGAGACGCAGAGACGCAGAGCGAGCGCTGCCAATTCCCGACGACTTCTCGAAGGCGGATGGCTGGATGTTGTTTCAAGTTGTCAAAGAACGAACTTGGCCGATCGCGGAGGAATTTAGTGGCCTCACGCTGTTTATGGCGGAGGAACCGCTGACGGAGGAAATTGCCTCACGCTGTATGTTTGCGGAGGAACCGCCGCGGTGGGTGGCCTCACACGCGATCGTTTAGTTGTCGAGAGTCAAGAGTCGAGTGACGAGAGCCAATCAGTTGTTCTGGCTCTCGACTCTCCGCTCTTGGCCCTCGACTCTTTCTATCACAAGGGCTGGCTCAAATTCCACAAACAACGCGATATTGCGCGGAAGTCGTTTGGCCGCCAGGACTTGCGATTAGTGATTTTTTGTACATTGATCGGATCGCGGAGGTTGCGGAGAGGAATGGACAGGGAACGGGGAGTTAGAGTTCACCACGACGGCACAACGGGCGAAGAAAGACAGCTCCTTGTCTCCGTGTCTGGCTTTCTCGAGTGGCCAAGAATTGGGGGCTGACGAGGTGGATCGGAAAAGTAAGGGGCACACTCCGTGTGCCGTGGCGTAGATCGCACCAGGCCATGATCAACTGGGGCCATCCGGATCGCTAGCGACAAATCGCAAATCGGCCGCGGCGGGGCGGTTTCAGCCGCGCAGCGGCGAGAGCACTCAGCCGTGGGTGCGAACCCACGGTTCATTGTCACAGGGCCGATCAAGCCGCGCAGCGGCGACATCGATTGCGAATTGTTGGCGTGCACCGTTGTCGCGGTGATTGTATGTCGCCGCTGCGCGGCTTTGTTGAATTCTGTTTTGTTTTGTTTTCCGGGGGCTTGCGCACTCCGGCTAAGTGATTTCGCCGCTGCGCGGCTGAGGCGGGGACTCGACGAGTATTCGGAGGCGCTCGACACCGAAGCTCAGGGTCGTCCGCGGCGGCGGACACCCTGGGTATGCGGCCGTTCGATCGCCAAACCTCAACGGGGCTTCACACGTTTGTGGTGCGGTGTTGCCGTGTCCATTTGTCTAACGCCTTCGGCGTAACGTGGTTGTCGGGTCGGTTTCCCAGGGTGCCTTGCATGCTGTCCTAATGGCGAGCCGGCGACCCTTCGCTTTGGAGTGAAACCGCTTCGCGGTTGGGCAAAGCAAGTCACTACCGCCCTCCGCCCAATTCGGGGAAAAGACTACCGCCTTTGGTCTCTCCTCCTCGCTCCCGCTCGGCGACCGCAGTCACTTCCTCGCCAGCTCGGCGGCGTCGGTTGCTCCCACACCTGCTCACGACCAAGCATCCTGCTCGGTGCCCGTCGCTTCCTCTCCCAGCGGGCGAGGAGAAAGACGCGCCACCGCCTTCGCTCTTTTTCCTCGCAACTCGAAGTCGCTTTTCGTGCCGCGGGTGTGGCGGGCGTCGGGTTGCCCGTGCTCAGCGGCCGGATCATAATCGAACTACGGGGGACGCCGATTCCCCCGCGGTTCGATTCAGCGTGTTCGGGTCGGCGAGTGATTTAGCATCGGTTGGCGGAGAGTTTACCCGTCATGATTGACCAATGGTATTTTGAAATTGGTGACGGCCACACCTACGGTCCGTACCCGATGGAGACGCTCAAGAAGTGGGCCGCGTCGGGCGATCTGATGCCGACGCACCGGGTTCGCAATTCGGAGTCGCACGAGTGGATCATCGCGGCTTATGTGCCCGGGCTCGAGCAGACGCTGGCGGCGACGGTCAAGGCGCCGGCCGGGGATGCGGACGAGCAGGCGGAGCGGAGCAAATCGTTCGGCTCGCTGATGCGCGGCTTGCGTAAGAAGAAGGCGAAGCCCGGCAAGACGGGCGAGGATGGGCAGCCGATCGAAGTGGCGGCGGTCATGGAGCCGACCGACATCGTCGCACTGTGCGATGAGATTCTCGAAACCGCCTTCACGCGGAACGCTTCCGATATCCATATCGATCCGGAAGAGAACATCGTGCTGATCCAGTTGCGGGTCGACGGCGAGTTGGAGCCGCTGCGGAAGTTGCCGAAGTCGGTGCATGGCGCGGTGATGGGGCGCTTCAAGGTGCTCTCGCGGATGGACATCGCCGAGAAGCGGATGGCCCAGGACGGTCAGTTCGCGCAGAAGCTCGGGCCGGACGAACGCAAAATTCACTTCCGCACCGCCACGCTGCCGACCACGCACGGCGAGCGGATGACGTTGCGCCTGCTGGCGATCGAGACGGAGCAACTGACGCTCAACAAGCTGGGCATGTCGCAGTCGGCGATGAAGATCTTTGCCGACTACACGGGACAGAAGCAGGGCATGATTTTGCTCTCCGGCCCGACCGGTAGTGGCAAGTCGACGACGCTCTACGCGGCGCTGCGGCATCGGCTCGCGCATCATCCGGGGCGGATCATCACGGTCGAGGATCCGGTCGAGTTCGACATCGTGGGCGTGGCCCAATCGGAAGTCGACCAGGCGGACAAGGTCCGTTTTGGCACGGTGCTGCGGAACATTTTGCGGAGCGATCCCGACGTGATCATGATCGGCGAGATTCGCGACCAGGAATCGGGCGACGTGGCGATCAAGGCGGCGCTCACGGGGCACTTGGTGTTCAGCTCGATCCACACGAACTCGGCGGCGGGCGTGGTGACGCGGTTCATCGACATGGGTTTGCAGCCGTACCAGGTGGCGGCGACGCTGAAATTGTGCATCGCCCAGCGACTGGTGCGGAAGCTGTGCATGCGTTGCCGCCAGCCGCGCGATTTGAACGCGGCCGAAGCGGCGGTGATCGGCCGGCCGGGCGCGGCGGGCGCGCGGGTATACGACCCGAAAGGCTGCCCGTTCTGCAACGAGCGCGGCTACCGCGGCCGCGTCGGCATTTTCGAATTGCTGCCGATCGACGATGACCTGGCGCGGCGGATCGTCGAGGGCTGCGACGAAGGGGCGATCGCGAAGCGGGCGCGGGAAATCAAGCTCCCCTCGCTGCGAGATGATGCGGCCGACAAGCTATTGGCCGGGCTCACGAGCTACCCCGAGTTGGTGAGCGTGGCGGCTTGGTGATTCTAAGTTGTATGCTGGGTCCTCGCTGGCACCGAGCAGGTTGTTTGGTCGGCTCGACCGCAACCATCTGCCGCGCCGTTCGACGGAGATCAATGTATCTGAACTAGCGGTTTCGTCGCGCAGGCACGACCGTGCCAGAGATTTGTGGCGGAAAGGCAACTTCGTTTGCGGTTTAGATTTGAGGCAAGCTACTGCGCGCCCATGCGCGCCGTATTACAAATTCGTGGGGTGTGGCAATCCGTTCACGTTGATGGCGGGAGTTCCATCCGATGCCGCACTTGAAGAGTTTCGCGACTGAGTGCCATGCGTCTGTCACTGTGCCGGCAGTCAATAGACAGCTTGCGATTCAAATGCACTCGATTTTTGGTGGACTGCAATAAGTCAGAGTGCTGGCAACGAATTCAACATTTGCCGCAGAACGCCTATCTCATCGCGTTGGATCGGTGCGGCCGTTAAGATTGCAGGAAAATGCTTGCAATCGACTGAAACATTGTGTTAGGGTTTGGACGCCCCCTGATGGATTTCGTCACGCGAATCGGAGTTCTATCATGCGAAACAAGCACTCTCGGCACTTCCACTTTGAGGCTCTTGAAGACCGCAACATGATGGCGGTTCTCGCCGGTGACTACAACTTCAATGGGACCGTGCAAGCGAACGACTACGCGATTTGGAAGTCAAACTTCGGAGACATCGGCATATCTGTTCCAGGGGACGGCAACGGCGATGGAATCGTTGACGCCGCTGACTACACTGTTTGGCGCGACAATTTAGGAAAGACGTTTGCCGACGTTCCACCAGATCCGCCAAAGACGATCTCGGTGGCCCCAACTGGTCTACGAAGTGTCCGAATTGCTGGAGGAATTCGCGGACCCGTTGAACGGCAATGAACTGTTCGCAATATCCTTCACTAGCTACATTGACGCGAGAACACATACCGTTGGATTTCAGGAGACGCGCCGGCCAAGGCTAAGTAAGTTTCACTTGAATCAATATCAGACTACGCTGCCGCCACAAGGAGGTCCAATAGCCGATCCGGAGGACCCCGATGAGGAGCATGATCGCAGTG
>JANNTD010000394.1:0-12799 GCA_031403315.1 Planctomycetota bacterium | reverse complement strand
GGGCGAACGTGGGTCGGCGTTACATGGAACTATTCGGTCGCGTGGCGCGGGCGGACGATGCGATTCGACTCTGGTCGGGTCCTAGCCTGGAAAATATTTCCGACGACATGGATCAGTACGCCCAAGTCAACTAAGGAAAGTAATCATGCCCACTCAAGATTGGATTGTGCTCGACCATTTGGATCGGATGACCGACTCCACCGGGTTGATCCAACATGCCATCTACAGCGTGCCGCGGCGCGAAAGCGGCTACACCACCGACGACAACGCGCGGGCCTTGCGGCTCGCGGTCCGCTTGTGGCAGGAGGAACCGAGCCCGCGGATGTTGGCCCGCGTCACGACGTACTTGAGCTTTTTGGAGCACGCGCGGTGCCCGGTGCGGGGATTTCACAACTTCATGAGCTATCAGCGCGGTTGGCTCGATGCCACGGGCACCGGCGACTGTCAGGGCCAGGCGGTCCGCGCGCTGGCGGAAGTGCTGGGCAGCAACCTGCCCGACGGCCATCGCGCGCTAGCCCGCGAATTGGTCGACTCGGTGCTACCCGTCCTGGCCGACCTGCGGAGTCTCCGTGCCCAAGCCTACGTGATTTTGGCGTGGGGTCATTTGCATTCCCGCCAAGTGCAAGACATCGATCTACTCGAACTGGTGGCCTGGTCGGCGGCGAAACGCCTGGTCGAATGCTACCAGCGTTCCGTGCGTCCCGATTGGCAGTGGTTCGAATCGCGTCTGACGTATGCCAACGCGGTGCTGCCCCAGGCCCTGTTCGTGGCCGGCCAGCGCTGGCAGGAGGAGGGGTTTCTCGAAGTTGCCGAAGCGTCGTTTGGTTTTCTGGATCAAGCGACCACTTCGGAAAACATCTTTTGGCCCATCGGCAACTGCGATTGGTATCCGCACGGCGAAGAAAAGGCGCTCTACGATCAACAGCCCGTCGAAGCGATCACCATGGCCGACGCGGCGCTGACCGCCTTCCGCCTAGGTCGCACGCCAAAATATATGACCACATTCTGCCGTGCGAACGATTGGTTTCACGGTCGGAATAGTCTCGCCGAGCCGCTCACCGACGTCGAAGCCGGCGCTTGCTGCGACGGTTTGCAGCCGCTCGGCGTGAATCGCAATCAAGGAGCGGAGTCGACGCTCGCCTACTTGTGGATGGTCGTTCACAACAGGGAAATTCAAGCCGTGGTGGCGGACTCTCCGCAATCGGCCGTCGCCGATGCACGATTTCCGGCAAGTTGCTTACTCCAATAGAAAGAACTCGATGCTAGTCGAAGCGAAGATACCGACTTTGTATACCGAACTATTTCGTCGGCATACCGACAATCCGATTCTGACGGCACAAGACTGGCCGTATCCGGCGCATTCGATTTTCAATGCGGGGGCCTGCCAGGTCGGGGATGAAACGGTGTTGCTCGTCCGCGTCGAGGACCGTCGCGGCCACTCGCACCTGACCGTGGCGCGGAGCACTGACGGCGTCTCCGATTGGCAGATCGACGCGAAGCCAAGCTTCCCACCCGATCCAGTGCGCTTTCCCGAGGAGACGTGGGGCGTGGAAGATGCGCGGCTGACCTGGGTGGAAGACCGCCAGGAATGGATCATCGCCTACACGGCCTTCTCGCACAGCGGGCCGTTGGTATCGCTGGCGTCGACGAAGGATTTCAAGTCCTTCACGCGGCTCGGCCCCGTCATGCCGCCCGAGGACAAAGACGCGGCGGTCTTTCCCCGCAAGTTTGGCGGCCGCTATGCCATGCTTCACCGGCCCGTCTCGGCGGGAAGCTCGGGAGCCCATATCTGGCTCTCCTTCTCGCCCGATCTGAAACATTGGGGCGACCACCACGTGGTACTAAACGCTCGCCGCGGCGCGTGGTGGGATGCCAACAAGATTGGTTTGAGCCCGCCGCCGCTCGAGACGCCCGAGGGCTGGCTGATCCTCTACCACGGCGTCCGCCACACGGCCGCCGGGTGCCTCTACCGCCTCGGCCTGGCCTTGTTGGACCTGGACGATCCCAGGCATGTCCTGCGCCGTAGCGACGAGTGGATTTTTGCCCCCGAGATGGATTACGAGCGTCAAGGGGATGTCGGCGGCGTCGTCTTCCCCTGCGGCTGGATTCTGGATCAGCCGACCGGCCAGATTCGCATGTATTACGGCGGTGCCGATACATGTCTCGCCTTGGCGACCGCGCAGCTCGAGGATGTGCTCGGTTACCTCAGCCGTTGTCCCGACCCTAGCTGATTGGCGTCTGCCGCTTCGTCGTGGTGCTGCCGCGCAATGTCGTCGACTTCTTGAACTGAGCCGACGATTTTAGTTGAAATGGCGCAGATCGCGCGCTCAGCTGCCGCCGAATTGGTGTCCGCAGCCGCATTCCAACAGCCGCACGTGGACTTGAATCCCGCAACCGGGGCACTTCTTGCTCCACAGCTTTTGGCGCGACGTTTCGACCTTGACGTCCTTTTTTCGCGCTGCCCGATTCTTCACATTGCGGGGCTCGTCGGCCCGTTGGAGCGCACACTGCGGATGGATGCCGTCGCGCGAATAGGAAGCCTTCCCGCAGATCGGACAGAGATTCTTGGTGGGCTGGGGGACGATGGGGACCGGCTTGAGGATGCTCACAAGGGCTCCGAGAGGTGAAATGCCCGGTCCATACCGGCCGAACGCTCTGGCGACGCTACGCTTCATTGTAGCAGTTCGACGGGCGATTGTGCAGGGTTTAATCGGTGGATTGCGCGAAAGGGTCGCCTTTTGCCGCGAAATTGTGGCGATTCGCCGGTTGTGAGGGCTCGCCCCGATTCGCGCGCGGTTTGACGACTCGATCGAGATGCTCCGAACACGGAGCGAGCCCGAGAGACGAGCAGCTTCTCTCGGGCTCGTTCGTTTTTTGATTTCTTCAGTTTCGCATCGCGCTTGTTAGCGGTTCCGCCGCCGCACGAAGAAACCAGCCATCCCCATCGCGGCAAGCAAGAGCGAGCTCGGCTCCGGCACAAACGCCAGGAAGCCGCGGATCTCGCCACCCGCACGAAACGAAGTGTGGATATTCCAATAAGCCTGTCCGGCATGCGCTCCATCTAACAAATCCTGGAACGCAGAACTCACGGATCCGCCGTGGGCCGTGATAAACGCCGCATTGTAGCTGGACGCGAGGGACATGTCGTACGTGTGATCGTACGACCCGGCGGTTACACCGAGGGGAAACCCTGTGAAGGACGGTGTGATTGTGGCCACGATCGAATTCGTCGGCGGCACCTGACAACAATGGATGTGCGATGCCGTCACATTGCCGGTCAGTCCGCCAAAGCTGCCTTCCACACGCATGGTAAACAAATCCAAGTCAAACGTGACGAGTCCAGAACCAAATCCTGCTGAACCGTTGACTGGGTTTTCCAGCGCGCCGCTCACCTCAAAGATGCGGAACAGCTCCTCATGGGCCCGCGCCGATGGAGCGACTAACAACGCCAATACAGAGAATCCAAATAGAACAGTCTTTCTCACGAGTCGACCTACCTTTCTGCGAGGCGCAAGAACTCGGCGCAAGAATGCCAACAGAATTGGCAAGAAGCTCGAGAACTGCGCGGCGATCCGTTCAGAACTTAGAAAATCTGCCCAGACAGCCAAACGCCCCACTGGCCCACTCGATCAAGTCACATTTTGCATGTTTCGCTACGAAATGCAAGTACCTATCAAGTCATTTCGGCCCGAATTCATCGACAAATAACAATCAGCCAACAATCAGCGCCGTGAACTGAGCTTCCGCAGCACGTCGAGCCCGCGCTCGATCGTTGCTTCGCTCGCCGCATAAGAGATGCGGAAGTGGGTGTCGCGGGCGCTGAAGACGCTGCCCGGAATGATCAGCAGTTCGTTCTCAATGGCGCGGGCGACGAATTCGCCGCCAGTGCCGTCGCCGAGCACTTTGGGGAACACGTAGAACGCACCGCCCGGCTTGGCGACTTCGTAGCCGGCGGCGACGAGACCATCGACTACCAAATCGCGACGACGGCGGTAGGCGGCCACATGCTCGCTCATGTCGACGTCGAGCGCCGCGACGGCGGCAAACTGCAAGGGATGTGGAGCACAGACGAACGTGTACTGCTGCAGCATCGTGAGTTTGTCGATGATTGCCGACGGACCGTGGACGAAGCCCAGCCGCCAGCCGGTGACGCCGTAGGTTTTGCTGAAGCCGTCGATCACGATCGACTGGTCGTTCCATCGCGTCGGGCTGGCGAGCGGCGCGTCGTAGCAGAATTCGCGGTAGATTTCGTCGCTGATGATCGCGATGTTGTGCTTCGTGGCCAGCTCGGCCAACGCCTTCACGTCGGCCTCGTCCGCCACGGCGCCAGTCGGGTTGGCCGGGCTGTTGAGCAGAATGAGCTTGGTCCGCGGCGTGATCGCGGCTGCCACGCGCGCTGGGTCGATGCGAAAGTCGGGATACGTATCCACCAACACCGCTGTGCCGCCGACCATGCCCACCAGCGCCGGATACATCACGAAGTACGGATCGAACACGATCACTTCGTCGCCCGGGTTCACCAACGCGAGTATCGCCAGCACCAAGGCGCCGCTCGTGCCGGACGTGACCAGCACGCGGCGATCGGCGTGGCCCAATTCGGCATCAACGCGCTGTTGCAGCCGATTTCGCAAGTCGGCCGCACCCTGCGTCACGCTGTAGCCATTCTTATCCGCGTGAATCGCCGCGATCGCCGCCTCTTTGATCGCCTCGGGCACGGCGAAATCGGGCTGGCCGATCGAGAGGTTGATCGGGTTCGACATCTTGGCCGCCAGGTCGAATACCTTGCGGATACCCGAGCTGTCGAACTTCGCGGTGCGATCGGCGAGCCAGGGGTGCGTCGACATGGCAATTCCCCGTACGTTAGGCTTTCCAGCCTGACTGCACGAAACGGTTGTCAGGCTGGAAGGCCTGACATACTATGCGCTGGTGACTTGACTATCGGAAGCGGCCGACGCGGCAAATGTCACGGCCGCCGCACGCGACGATTCGGGTCGCAGGCCCAAGGGCGGCGGCACCAGGTTGGCCGTCGCTTCCGGTTGCATCTCGAACTCTTCTTCGGGTCGTGTGGTGCCGCTCTGGACGATGCCGACCATCACGAGCACGCCGGCCATCGCGACAAGCTGCCGGGCGCTGATCGTCTCGTGATCGAACTGCCCCCAAGCGAGTGCCAGCATTGGCACGACGTAGGTCGTCATGCCGGCAAACAGTGGGCCGCGCTTGAATACCATGTAGAAGAACGCCACCGTCGACAGGCCAGTCGCCACCACGCCCAGCACGAGGAGGTAGACCCATGTCATTGGGGTGAAGACCGGATGGGCCGGGCCGGCGAGGTCGAGGGCCGCGATCGCCGGCCGACAGAACTGTAGCGGCAGGAGCATCACCCCGGCGGCGCCGAGCATGACCGCCGTCACGGGCAGCGCCTGCGCGCCAGTGAGCTTCAGTTTGACATAGGTGTTGTTAAATGCCGCGGTAATTGGCACGACGGCCGCGAGCGCCAGCAGGCCGGGCGACATGCCGCGATCGAAGCCGTCTTCGATGACGAACCACAAGCAGACAAGTCCGCCAAAGACGCCCACCAATTGCCGCCCCGTCGGCCACAAGCCGAGCATCGGAATCGACATCAAAATGGTGAGCAGCGGAATGGCCGCCACCGCCACGCCGAAGAAACTGTGGCCGAAGCCCTGCGCGAGCACGTACGGCTGCGTCACATACGGCGCCACGTTGGCCACCAGCGCCGAGAACAGAATTGGCGCGATGTAGCGGCGGTCCAGCCGATACACGTCGCGCTTGAACCACCAGATCACGCCGAGCGCCGCAGCCGCGGTGAGCAAGCGCACGACGCCGATTTCGACCGGTCCCAAGGCGTGCGACACCCGCTCCATCAGGATGAACGTCGAACCCCACACGCAACACACGAAGACAAATGCAAGATACGCCATGAAACCAATCAGGTGTTGTAGGGCAGGGTGGGCATCGCGGGCAGCGATCAGGACACGGCGCCTGGGCTATGAGTTCGGGCCGTGAGTTCGGCCTGGAATTCTAGCAGCTTCGCTAGCGGCGGGGCAGGGCAGATCACCCGGGCGACCGCAGCGTGCGGCGTTTCTCGGGCAGCTTCACCGTTATTTCACACGACACTTGAATTGCAGCACGCCACCTTCGCCGGGTTTGACGGGGTCCTTGATCTCCCATCGCAGGACGGTCGAACCCGTTCCGTTGGGCACCGACGTGAAGCTGGCCGCGACGGTGCTCTTGGCGGTGTTCGGAACGTATTCGAGCCGCGTCGTGAGGTTGTCGACGATCGTCACGTTGCCGATCGTCTGGTCGCCGATGCTGTCAAACCGCAGCGTGAATTCCACTTCCTCACCGGGCAGTGCGTGGCTCGTCGAGGCGAGCTTCACCAGCCGCAATCGCGGATCGCCTGGCTCATCAGTTTGAAAGACGGTGCCCGGCTGCCGGAGGCCAACCACCGCCACGGCTTGCCGATTCGAGAACACGACCTGCGCGGCCTGATCGCCATTCCACGCGACCGCTGCCTGCACGGAACGTTTGATAATCGGTTGTTCGCTGCCATCGAGCTGACCGGTGCGGACGATTTCGAGATTGGCATACGCTCCGAGCGTGTTGTAGAACTCGCCCGGCTTGACGAGCTGCACGTACTCGGCGGCTTGCTCGCGGCCGCGGAACAAATTCGCCGGCCGCTCGCCGAGGTTGATCGCCACGGCGGTGCGTTGCGTCGAAGCGACGACTGGCTGCGATTCGGCGGAGCTGGTGGGAGCGGTTTCGTCGACGGCGACGTCGATCAATTGGCGGCGTTCGTGGGCCAGCAGATTTTCGACGCGGCGAATCGCGGCGAAGCGCGGCGCGTAGACGCAGACGCGGTTGCTAGGCGTGACGACCACTCGGCCGTCGAGCGTGTCGTAGTGGGCGATGGCGTCTTCCGGTTCGAGGCCGTCGACGGTCCAGTCGGCCCGCACCGCGGCCGGCAAACCGAAGTCGCCACCGTCGCACAGATACTCGTCGGGCGGACCAACAAGTGCCGGTTGGGGGCAAACGTCACAGCCACCGTCGCTGCTGCCGCCGCCGTCACAACACTCGCAATCGCAATCCAGCGGCGTGGCCCAGCCGGCGGCGATCTCTTTCGAGTTGAGCGGCCGCGAGGCCGCCATTTGCTCGCTATCGAGCTCGCGAATCTCAATCGCCTTGGCGCGACGCGGTGGAAGCGGAGCGGAACCATCCGTGATCACGTCCTCCGATTCCGTCGAAGTTTCGTCGCTGCTAAGTCTTGCGCCACCAATCTCCGGCGGCAACGCCTGACAAGAGCAGAGAATTAACGTCACCAGCGCCACAAGCGTGTAGCGCCAGCGGCGAGGCAAACTGAAAAATGTTTCGTCAGCAACCATGGCGGCGACTTCAGTACGCGTTGTAGTGCATCAGCGGCGGCGAACAGGCGTCGAAGCCCGTGCTCGAACCCGACGGCACCCGGCCGCCAAGCCGCAGGATCGCCACCGGTCGACCCATTTCGTCGGCCACGACGAGCGGATCGGCGCCGCGCGGCGCTTCGACCCATTGCTGTTCGTCCTTGGGCTCGTCGACCGGCAACGCTTGATTTGGATTCTCGAGATAAATGACCCGCGTCACGAACATGCCATCGGCCGCCATCTTCAGCTCGTCGGCCGTCAGTTCGATCGGAATCGGATAGCGGAGCGCCAATCCTGCGGGCGGGTAGAGGCGATCGATGATCTCGACCGTGGGGAAAACTTCCTGACCTGGCTCGGGCGAAAAATCCGTCACCCGCAGCCGATAGACGGGCCCAATCTGCATGCCCACGAGCAGGTTGCTCGACTCGCTGCCCGCGAAACCGCCTTCCTCGGCCAGTGAGATCCGAGCTCCTTCCGGAGCTCGGATCCGCACTGACTGGAAGTATCCCGACAACGGCCCGCCGCGCGTGAGCCGCAGGTTACCAATCGCTCCCGGAGGCATCGCACCGGCGTGGAGCCAGTGTACTGGAGGCTGTTGGGCGCGAGCCGCCGGGCTCGACACCGCAGCCACCAGTAGTGCCCATCGCAGTAGGCCTGCGGTTCGCGTCTGCCGTAAGTGCAGGCGTGCGTTTGGCAAAACCGTTGTCATGGGAAAAGGGTGAGTAGGTGAGTCAGGGTAGTAGGTGAGTCGGGCATCGCTGCCTTGCTCACCACCTACACGCTTACTCACCTACTCACCTACTCACTTTCTATTTCACAGGGACTGCGTCGTGCGCGACGTGCCCCACTCCAATTTCATTGGCAATTCGGATCGTAACCGTGCGGTGGTCCGCCGCCCGTGCCGGCGCTAGCGTCTCGGTTGAACAGTGCCGAGATGCCCGGAAACAATCCGCCCGGCTCGCGGTGCACTTCGTCGACCGAGACATGGTTCACCGGTCGTGGGTAGTTCATGCCCGGACGTTGCTTGACCGACATCGTCATCTGCGTGACCGGCGGCGGCATGTGAATCCGCGTGCGGTTCTTGATGACGTGACGCTGCAGGCCGGCCGGTCCGCCGAGCGGAATGTGGGGCGGACCAGGCAGGCCGATCGGAGTGCCGGTGATCGGCATGCCCCAAGTCGGACCGCCGCCAATCATGTTCGGTGGCATCGCGGCCGGAGCGAATCCAGCGGTCGGCATCCCCATCGGCATCGGGCCGCCGCCGTACCCGCCGCCACCACCGTACCCATCACCACCGTTCCCGCCACCGTAACACTGGCCGTTGCTGCAACCGCCTTGGCAATTGCAATCTCCGCCTTGGTAGCCGCCGTCCATCGGATAGGATGGCTGACCACCATCTGTCGGCGCATACTCGCCGCCGTCGTACGACTCGTAGGGCTGCGGAGCCATCTCCGGCGACGCACCTTCGTCTTGATAGTTGGCACACATCACGCCGCCCGGTCCACTCGGACCATACGGTCCACGGTTGTACGAACCCGCGTTCGAGCGGAAGTCCTTGTTACCCACGCGAACGATAGCCAGAATCGAACCGCGACGGTCGGCTTCGGCGATCGGGTCGACGCCCGGATCGAGCCGCGTGCTGACCAGCGTCTCGACACCGGTAAGCGTGAGCTCCTGGAACTCCGGATCGGGAAGATAGATCACCTTGGTCACGAAGTTGCCGCTGGTGACCTGATCGAAATCTTCGGTGGTGAATTGCACGGGGATCGGTGCGTGGGCCAGGAAGGCGTCGGTCCGCGGAGTGACCGGGGCGACTTCCAACGTCGGGAACAACTCGACCGCCTCGCGGCCTGGAATGCCGGAGAGTCGCAATCGATAAATCGAGCCTTGCAGGAAGTCCTGGCGGCCGGGCGTCACGAGCGGTGACGAATCGAACATGCCGGCTCCGCCGACGTCCCAACTGATTTGAATGCCGTCTTCGCCGAGGAAGGCGATTTGTGAAGTACCGCCGCCGGCCAGCATCATGCCGCCACCGCCGCCACCATAACCGCAACCCGGCATGCAGCCGCCACCGGCATTGAAGCCGGCCTGCATCACTCCGCCGTCGGCCATCATTCCACCCATACCCATTCCACCCATTCCCATGCCCATACCACCGCCCGGAGGCGGAATCACGCCCGGTCCAGGACCGCCTACACCCGGCCCGGGTTCCATTAGCCGCTCGGCCGGCGGCAAGTTGTAAGCCAGCCGACCTTGTTCGCAACCACTTGGATCAGGTCCCTGGAACAGGTTGTTATGGCAACCCGCTGCCGTCATGGCAGTCGACAAAATTAGCGCAACGAGCGAACGCTCTACTCGCATCATTCCCCCCTTTGCCTGGCTCACGCGCGACGCCACCCGCTGCAGGGTCAAGCGACACGCGAAGCATCGATCTCAAGTCGTGGGCGTCAGCGGACGCGCAATAGCGCAACGCTAGCACCCGTGTTTCCTCGCGCACCCGCGATTTGGCGTGGACGGAGCTTCCGAGCGGGAACTACAATTCGCCGCCCAGCGTGCTCACGTGCGCACCACGACCGAAGTGCTGGCGGAGACTCGCGCGGCGTGAGCCAACGCAGAGTGTCCGGCATTTAAAGTTCGGTTTCCCCGAAGCCGTTTCTTTGGCAAAACCGGCAAAACCGACCTATGAAGAACAAGTTACCTGCCTTAGCGGCGATGTTGTTGTTGGCGGCCGGCGGGATGCTCGGTTATCGCAGCTATCGCCAGCAGCGCGACGCGGCGGCCGAATCGCGCCCGTCAACGCCCGTTGCCAGCACCAGCGATGTCGCCGCGCCCGCTCAACCGACGGCCGGGGACCAGTTGCTGCTCGAAGCGCGGACCCAACTTGAACGCCGCACCACCGTCACCGCGCGACTGCGGCACCAAGTTTCGCTCAGTGGCCGCCAGTTGTTCGGCGGCGGCGGTTATTGGCAGCAAGGCAGCGGCGAAGACTTGCACATGCGGCTCGAGCTGCAGATTGCCAACCAGGAGACCGGCCTGTTACAGGTCTCGAACGGACGGTTTCTCTGGACCGATCAGCGGTTGCCGGCCGGTCGGTGGATCCGGCGAATCGATCTGCGCAAGGTTCGCAGCGAGTGGAGCCGCGCGGAGCGGGAACTCGAGGATCTCGAACCGGGCCGGGCCACCTGGTCCTCGATCGAGCCCGAGCTATCGATTCGCTATGGCGGACTGCCGACGCTGCTGTTGTCGCTCTCGGATTGTTTCACGTTCTCGCCGCCGCAGTCGATGCGCTGGACGCCGACACCACCACTCGTGGGCTTGCCCGAATCGTTTCCGGTGTTCGCCGTCGTCGGCCACTGGAAGCCGGAGATGCTCGCGGTCTACGTGCCCGAGGGGCAGGATGCCACCGCGCTGCCGGAGCGATTGCCGCAAGAAGTGCTCGTACTCTTCGGACAGACGGATTTGTTTCCGTATCGGATCGAGTATCGTAAGCTGCTCGCACCCAGAACGCCCGCCGCGGCCGATGACCAGGTGGCGTCGTTCCAGCTCAGCCGCGAGCCACTTGCTTTGCTCGAGCTCTCGGCCGTGTCGTTCGCGGGCCAGATCGCCGCCGGCCAGTTCGATTTTTCGCCGGGCGACGCCGAGTGGGACGATTGCACGGCCGAATATTTGGAAGGGCAGCGTCTGCAACGCCAGACGCGGATGGCGGCACGCAAGCAACCCGCGCACTAGAACGCGTTTCACGTAGCTGTAGCGGCTTTTTCGTCGATTGCGTCCTGAAAATACGGAACGGCACACGCTACACGCCCGTGCGGCTCGCACTAGAACAATTGATCGGTCGCGCGGACTCGAGCTAGATTCTCCTCCGCCTGAGTGCGAACCAGCAAGGCCGCGGTGCGAATCGCCGCGACCATGCCGTCGGCGTTGGCAGTGCCTTGCCAGGCGCGGTCGAACGCCGTGCCGTGGGCAACGCTCGTGCGTACGATCGGGAGGCCGAGCGTGATGTTGACCGCGGCGTTCATGCCCAAGAGCTTCAGCGCGATGTGCCCCTGGTCGTGGTACATTGCCACCACGGCGTCGAATTCACCGTCGCGGGCCCGCATCATCAGCGTGTCGGTCGGAAATGGCCCCGATACATTGAGACCCGCCGCGCGCGCGTCGTCGACCGCCGGCGCAATGATTTCCTGTTCTTCGTCGCCGAAGAGCCCTTGCTCGCCCGCATGGGGATTGAGAGCCGCCACCGCCAGTCGCGGCTCGAGGACGCCGAGCCGCCGCATCACACTATCGGCGAGGCGGCACTTCACGACGATCGCCGCGGTGCTCAGATCGCGAAACACGCTCCGCAGCGATTGATGGAGTGTGACGTGCGCGACGCCCAGACCCGCCGGTCCGCGAACGGCCGGGCCGGCCGGCAAATAGAGCATCATTGCAAACTCTTTTGCGTTGCACAGATCGGCCAGGAGCTCCGTGTGACCCGGATAAAAATGCGCCGCGGCGTGGAGTGCCGCCTTGCTCAAGGGTGCGGTCACGACCCCGTCCGCATGCTCCTGTTGCACGAGCTTCGTCGCGGCACACACACATTGATAAGCAGCTTCACCCGCGCGCCGATCCACAGTCCCGGCCGGCACGTCGAGCACGTCGTCATCGCAAGCCTTCAAGCAGGCGATGGTCCCGGCATCGGCCGCCCATTGGCCGCGTGACACGGCATCTGCGTCGATTTCGACGACACTGGCATCGCTGTTGAGCAATTTCGCCGCCCGCCGCAGTATCTCCGGATGGCCGACCACGAGCGGCAAAACTTTCGCCTGAACCTCGGGCCGAGCCCAGGCGGCGACGATCACCTCGGGGCCGATGCCGGCGGCGTCGCCCATCGTGATCGCCAGGCGGGGTTTGGTGTCGGCGGCCATGTGGGCAAAAGGGTAGGGGGGTGTTGTCGAATCGGGGCAATCGGTACGCTAGATAGATTCTAACCCACCCGCTCCCAACCAGCCTATAGCTCGGCCCAGGCCGGCGACGCGCAGAACGATGACGCGTATCCTCGCAACACTTTCGCTACTCTCGCTGGTCTTGCTGGCGGCTGCGCTTGTGATCGGTATGTCGATCGGCAATTTGTACCATGAGCCCAACGCGGACACGCTGCACATGGCCACGGTTCACCGGCTCACAGGTCTCGCGGCGGCGCTGGGTGTCGTGTTTGTCGAGAGCGTGATCTTGACCTATTTCATCGGTACCAGCCGCTGGTGCAAGGAAGTTACCGAGACCTACCGACTCGACCTGGCCCCGGTCCGCGAGAGCAATCGACTCAAACGCCGTGCGTTCGCGGTGGCGCTGGTCGGAATGCTCACGGTCGTGGGCGTAATAGCGCTAGGTGCGGCGGCCGATCC
>JANNTD010000393.1:0-9012 GCA_031403315.1 Planctomycetota bacterium | reverse complement strand
GCGCTCACCGCGCTGCGTCGCTGGGTTCGCACGGGCGGACAACTTTGGGTCCACCCGCTGGGCGAGCAGTGGGAGCAGCTCGCCGAAGTGGAGCAATTGCTCGAATTGCCGCCGCCTGCGAGTCCCGCCGTTGCTGCGCTGCTTGCAGGAGGGGTCTCAGACCCCGATGCCGTGCCGCCGACAAGTCCTATCGGCGTCGGAGACGCCTCCCACAGGGAAGCAGAAACGCCGGAAGCGACGATCGCCGCTCGCGGCTGGAAACCGATTGTTTTCGGCGCCCGCCCCACCGAGCGTCGCGTGACCGTTGAACACATACCCACGGGACGCCAGCGCATCATCCGCAACGAAGACGCGATCGCGCGGTTGCAACTTGATCCCGACTACGTGATTATTGAGGAAACCGCTCCCGAGACGGCCAGCGGCGCAGTGAACGCAGGCGCGACAAAATCGGCCGACTCGGCGAAGTGGTACATCCAGCGTCCGGCCGGACTGGGCTACGTGCGGGCCTTTCGCCGCGCGTGGGACCCGGTCGGCTTCAGCATCTCGTGGCGGATGCTGGTCGGACCCGCGAACAACCAAGTGCCGCCGCCGTCCGAGCCAACCACTCCGCTCACCGCTGCAATGGAGACGACGAAGAATTGGCAGTCGCGGCACGGCATGTCGCCCGACTTCGCCAACGAAGACTTCGCCGACCTGCTGGTCCCGGGCGTCGGGCTCGCGCCGGTCACCGAGTTTCGCGTGCTGATCACCGTGTTCGTGCTGGTGATCGGGCCGCTCAACTACTGGCTGCTCAAGCGGGCGAATCGGCTCCATTTGATGCTGCTCACCGTGCCGCTCTTCGCGTTCGGCCTGACTTCGGCGCTATTTGCCTACGCGCTGGTGTCCGACGGCTTGTCGACGACGGTTCGCGTCCGCAGCTTCACCACGCTCGACCAACACACGGGCGAAGCGGCCTGCTGGGCGCGGCTCTCCTATTATGCCGGCCTCGCGCCGGGTCGCGGCATGGTGCTGCCCGACGACGTCGCCCTCTATCCGATTGTTCCCGGCTGGAACGAGACTGTTGACAACGCCTCGTTCGGCGTCACTCGCGAGTTGGAGTGGGCCGACGGCAAGCAACTGCTCACCCAAGGCTGGTTGCGATCGCGCGTGCCGACGCAGTACCTCAGCGTGCGAGCGCGGAAGTCGCCCCACCGGCTCCGCTTTGCGAGCGCCGGCGAGCGGCTCTCCGCAACAAACGAGCTGGGAACGCGAATTACATTTGTCGCCGCAGTCGACGCCGCAGGCAACGTCTTCACCGGCGAGGCGGTCGCCAATCGTGCGACCGTCGTGCTGACACCATCGACACACGCGAACGCGCTGCGACAATTGCGGCGGCTGGTGTTGGAGAATCAGCCCGAAGCGCCGCCCGGACTGGATGAAGATCAAGACGGCTTTCCGCGTTCGCAGCGGCACGGGCGCAGAAGAATGCTCCAGCAGTGGTTCGACCTCGAATACGGCCTCGAGCGACTCGCCTACAATTTGCAGAGTAGCGCGATCGCCGCCCTCGTGGAGACTGGTACACAATCCGCGCTCAACGTGCCGTTTGGTTCGTTCGTCGCGGTCACGGAGAACGGTCCTGAAGTCGAAGTCGGTGTCGCCGACGTTCAAGAAAAAGCCAGCTTCCACGTTCTGGTCGGCAACTGGTAGTGAATCCTGCGCGATGATCCGCACAAGCACTCCACAAATCGAGCTCCGCCGTCTGCACCGCGTGTTCAAAGACACGCATGCCGTGAACGATGTGTCGTTCGAGGTGGCTGCGGGCGAGGTGTTCGGATACATCGGTCCCAACGGAGCGGGTAAAACGACGAGCATGCGAATTCTCGCCACGCTCGACGAGCCGACCGCGGGCGATGCACTGGTGGACGGCTTCTCCGTGGTCGACGATCCCGACCGCGTGCGGCGGCGGCTCGGCTTCATGCCCGACTATTTCGGGACCTACCAGAACGTCGACGTCCGCGAGTATCTCGATTTCTTTGCCCGGGCCTACGGGCTCCGCGGCAGCGAGCGGCTTCGCGCGATCGCCTACGTAATGGACTTCACGCAGCTCGACACGCTCGCCCGCAAGCCGATCGACAGCCTCTCGAAAGGCATGAAGCAGCGGCTCTGCCTCGGCCGCACCATGATTCACGACCCCAGCGTGCTGGTGCTCGACGAGCCGGCCGCCGGCCTCGATCCGCGCGCCCGCATCGAATTGCGCGAAATGATCGGCCGGCTCGCCGACGACGGTAAAGCGATTCTCATCAGCTCCCACATTCTCACCGAGCTCGCAGAAATCTGCCACCGCGTCGGCATCCTCGAGCAAGGCTCGCTGGTCGCGGTCGGCACGGTCGAGGAAATCAGCGAGCGGGTGCAAGATTGTGGCCAGGTGCGGGTCCGTGTGCTCGACGATCGAGAGCGACTCATCCAATGGCTGCGGGCCCGGGAAGACGTTGCCGACGTCCGCGGCGAAAGCGAGCTGATCACGTTCGGCCACGTCGGCGATCGGGCCAGCGAGGCGGCCCTGCTCAGGGCGATTATCGAGGCGGGCTTCGCCGTGGTCGAATACGGCACGCAGCACAAGAGCCTCGAAGACGTGTTCCTCCACGTTACGGAGGGCCGCGTGCAATGAGCGACGTCTCAATCACTTCCGATCACGCGCGCGAGTCAGCGACCGCTTTGCACAGCGGCGCCGTCTCGACAAATTGGATAGCACGCCTCGCCCCCTATTGGCAAAATGTCGAAGGCCACCTCGCGCGGCTCAGCGATTGGTTCAATCCGATCCTCGTAAAAGAAACCCGCCAGGCGCTCCGCAGTTGGCAGTTCACGCTGACGTTCATCCTGCTCTTGGTCGCCTGTTGGGTCGTCACGATCGGCGGCATCGCGGTGATCGGGCCGAGCATCTACTACGCGGCCGGCGGCGGCGAATTGTTGCGGGCCTACTACTTCATCCTCACGCTGCCGCTGCTGGTTGTCGTGCCTTTTGCCGCGTTTCGCTCGCTCGCCGCCGAGCGCGAGGACAACACCTACGACCTGCTCTCGATCACGACGCTACGGCCGCGGCAAATCATCAGCGGCAAGCTCGCCAGCGCCGTCGTCCAAATGATCGTTTTCTTCTCCGCGATCACGCCCTGCATCGCCTTCACGTATCTGCTTCGCGGCGTCGACGCGCCGACCATCGCCCTGCTCCTGGCGTACACGTTCGTCGCATCGTTCGCCCTGTCGATGTTCGGCCTGTTGTTGGCGACGCTCTCCCGGCAGCGGTACGGCCAGTTGGTGCTCACCGTCTGCTTCGTGGTGTTGCTCGTGTACCTGTTCGGTACGGCCCAATTCCTAGCCGCCGAATTGGTGAGGTCGGGTTTCGAGCTGTACGCCGTGCCCGAGTTCTGGATCATGAATCTGTTCGGGGCCGCCTTCTACGCGACGACGATCGCCCTGGCCTACCTGGCCGCCGCGGCGACGATCACCTTCGCCACTGAAAATCGCTCCACGCCGCTGCGGATCGCAATGCTTGTCCAGCAGGCTGTGCTCGTGGGCTGGTTGGCATGGTTGTGGATCAATTCAGGCTACGAGTCAGTATTGGTTCTGGCCCTGGCCATCTTGAGCGGCTGCTACTGGTTTGCCATGGGCGCGATGCTCGGCGGCGAGCAGGCGCAAATGTCGCGCCGCGTGATGCGTCATCTGCCGCAGAGCTTCTTGGGCCGCGTCTTTTTTACCTGGCTCAGCCCCGGGCCAGCGAGCGGCTATATGTTCGCCGTCGCTAATCTGACGTCAATCGCCGTGCTCTGCTTGGTGGCGGAGGCGTTCCGCGATTGGAGCGGTTCCGGGAAACCGGGCGGGCTCGTGTTCGTCTATTTTGTGGTCATCGGTTGGAGCTACGTCGTGGCGTACCTCGGCCTCGGCCGCCTGGTCGTGGCGCTGCTGCGGAAATTCTCGGAAGTGACCATTTTCGCCAGTGTCTTGTTGCACCTGCTGCTCGTGCTCGCCGGCAGCGGCATCCCCACCAGCATCCAGTGGATGTCGCTCGACCTGCAGAACGACCCGTACAGCTACCTACAAGTCACGAATCCAGTGTGGACACTGGAATATATCCTCAACTTCGGTCCGACACCTGAAGAATCAGTGCTGATCGTCGTTGTCCCCGCCGCAGCGATCTGCGTGCTGCTCTTGAACCTGCCGGGAATGGTCCGCGAAATCAATCGGATGCGGACGGCGCTACCCGCGCGCGTGGCCGAGGACGAACGAGAGTTGCACCCGCCGCCGGAGTCGCTGCCGCAGAATCCGTGGGACCAACTGGAAGGAAATTGTTGATTGTTGATTGTTGATTGATGATTTTCGGAGATCATCGATCAAAAAACATCAATCAACAATCGTCTCTTCATTCCAGCGACATCGGCCCAAAGCCCATTTCCACCCAACCACCAACGTGGGCCTTCGTGTTACGGGGCAGTTGCAATTCGATGCCCGACACCGGCGGCGTGTCGAGAAAGTTTGCCTCCTCGAGGCTCAGCGATACTGCTTGCGTCGGCGCGACCGGCGGCAATCGCCGCGGCACGATCACTCTCACCGGCAAGCGCGCCGGCACCACGGCCAGCGGAGCAAAGTGATCGCGACTCACCGTGGGGTGCGCACCCGGCCAACGCAACATGCCCGTCGGCTCGACTCGCGGATTCTCGGCAAGTACCGGCGCAACGGGCGACGCCAATGCGAACGTCAGCAGCGGCGCCAAGAGCACGGCCAGAACGCGTGGCAGTCGCCTGCTAGCTTCATACTGCCACTGCATGTCGCCTCCGTGTCGCCCCGGGCGAATTGCCCGATCGTGTAGTCTTAACATCGACAGGCGGCAGAATCCGGGAAAGCTCGGCAGCGAACGTTCCGGCTGTGACGACTACGGAGAGTTGCGCACCATGGCGGCCGTCAATCGACGCGATGGGTCGCGGGATTGAGCTGGTACGCCGCGCCGTTGTTCGGATTGGTCGGCAAGCCCTGCGGGAAATAGGTCGCATCGGCACCGACGTCGGTCAGATTCTCGGCCGGCCACGTGCCCTTTTCGACGTACCAACGTTCGACGGCGGCGTTGATCGTCGCCTTGTTGTGGTGGTCGTCCCTGGTCTTTTTGGTGTCGCTCGAAATGGCCAGTCGCGGCACGATAATCGCCGCGATGATCCCCAGGATCGTCACGATAGCCAACAGTTCAATCAGCGAAAAACCGTTTCGCTTACGGAGCCTAGTGGCGATCATCTGTTTTTTTCTCCTGCCGACTCACAAGCATCGGGCAGCGGACCGTTTTATGCCAGACACGCCTTGGCCGAATCCTGATACAGCGCTTTGAGCACGTCGCGCCGCGCAATCAGGCCCACCAACTTGCCGTCGCGCATCACCGGCAGACGGCGGACGCGGTGGACTATGCAGAGATCCGCGATCCGGCTGATCGGATCGTCGGCGTTGACCGTGATCACCTCGCGGGTCATGTGCTGGCCCACCGTCTGGTTCCGCACTTCGTGGTCGTAGACCATCGCCAGCATGGCGAATTCGGTGATCACGCCCACCAGCCGGCCTTGATGGTCGATGACCGGCAGGCCGCTGATCTCCTTGCCGATCAAGAGCTCGATCGCCGCGGTGATCGAAACCTCGGGATGAATCGTGACCAGGGCTTCGGTCATAATGGCTTCAGCAGTCAACATGCCAGCACTCCTCGTCGTCCTCGAATCCCAGCGCAGATAGTCTGCCTTCACGCGAGTCTGCCCCGCGATTCACACACAAGACTAGTTCGCGGCATTCCGGATCGCCGCCGTGAATCGCTCGACTCAGCAGGATTCCATCCTTCGCGCCGCATGCGCCAGACCTGCACCCCGCAGAACCGGCATAACCAATCGATTCCCGACCGCAGACCTATGCCGGGAAAAACAGGCGGTTGGTATATTAAGTGGTAAGGAACCCTTATGCCCAACGAGCTCCAGCGCCACATCGAAACGACCGCCTTCGCCTTTCGCGGCTACAACGTTCGCAACCTGGGAAAAACGCCGGAGCTATTGGCCCATCCGACCTACGGCCCCACGATCGAGCGCCACCTCCGCGCGGGCAGCGAGATTTGCAGCTCCGAGATCGGCCACCCAGTCGACCTGGTGCGACGCGTCGTCGAGCGCAGCGAACCCGACCTCGACCACTATGCCGAGGCCGTCGCGCTGGTGATGGCGATGGAATTTGCTCAAATCGAACTGCTGCAGAATTACTTCGGCGTGTACTTCAGCGAGGCCAAGCTGGCGTTCGGCTACAGCCTGGGCGAGCTTGCTGCCGTCGCCTGCGCCGGCGTGATGTCCCCCGAGAATGCCATGCGGGTTCCGATCGCGCTGGCGGCCGATGCCGCCGAGCTCGCGCACAACGTGCAGATGGGCGTGCTCTTCTCGCGCGGCCCCACGATCGACGAAACCGACGTGCGGCGACTCTGCCGGCAAATTACTGCCGAAGGGAATGGCACCATCGACATCTCCGCCATTCTCTCGCCGAATACGTATTTGCTCTTGGGTCAGAACGGCACCGTCGCCCGCTTCGCCGCAACCATGCACGAAGCCCTTCCCACACCGGTCCACCTGCGACTCAACCCCGATCGCTGGCCGCCGCTGCACACCGAGATCGCCCGCCAGAAACACATCCCCGACCGCGCCTCGGTGATGATGGAGCGGATGCCCGGCGGGTTTGTCCCACCCTGCCCGCCCGTGGTCTCGCTGGTGACCGGCAAGCGGAGCTACGACGATCTCCACGCCCGCGACATTCTCCGCCAGTGGGTCGATCAGCCGCAGCGGCTGTGGGACGCGGTCTACGAAACGCTCGCCTGCGGCGTGACCGTGGTGATCCATGTCGGGCCCGATCCCAACGTGACGCCCGCCACCTTCCACCGCCTGAGCGACAACGTGTTGCAGCAGACGTCCGGCCGGTCGTTGGGCAGCTTCGGCATGCGGGCCGCTGCGGGGCTCGCCCGCCGCCCCTGGCTCTCCGCCATCCTGCCGAGCCGAGCGGCGCTGTTGCGCGCGCCCCTGCTGAAGCACATCCTTCTCGAAGATTGGTTGCTCGATCACGGTCACCTGGCCGCGGCGCAGCCGATGATCGAGTGAGGATTTGGGGTGGCTGGGGTCGAGCGTCAGCGAGCCCCCAGTTGCTCAACCTCGAGTGGCAACCGATAGCACGCCGCCTCGCGCGAATTGCGAATCAGAAGATAGGGCGGCGCGAAGGCCGGCGTGTTCCAGGTCGTGTCAGCCGGGTCGAGCGCTTGGATGCTCGAGAGTTCGCGGTATTCGTCCGGCGTCGCTTCGACTAATGCCAACTCGCCCGTCTCTGAGAGCACCAGAATCACGTCGCCAACGAGCATGATCTGCCCGTGGCCGAACTCGGGATTGCGGCGTTTCTTCCACTGGACCTTGCCAGTCTCCACCTCGATGCACGAGAGCAGCACGCCATCGAGGCCATACACATAGCCGTCGCGGACCACCGCATTGGAGAACTTCGTCTTCATCACGCGTTTGATCGGCGGATCCCAGAGCGGCTCAGCGACAAGCTTGCCATCCGCATCTTTCGAAATCTCTAAGAGCGACGAACCGACGCCATAACCCTTCGACAGAAACAATCGGTCGTCGTCGAGCGGAATCGGCTGCGTCGTCGTGGCGTTTGAATCGCTTTCATCGGCCCAGGGGTATTCCCAGAGCACGCTGCCGTCGTCGACACGGTGGGCCGTGATGAACTTCTCGTTGACGACCACGATTTGCCGTTCGCCGGCAAGCGTCGCCAGCAGCGGCGAAGTGTAACTCGCCTGCCGATTGCCCGCCGCCCAACACAGCTCGCCCGTTTCCAGATCGTAGGCAACCAGCGAGCTGTTGTAGCCCTCGCGGGCCGTTTCGTCGTTCGGCGCTCCGACGTTGACGATCACCAGATCGTCGACCACCAGCGGCGACCCGCTCTTGCCCCAGGTGATCACATCGGCTCCTGTTTCTGCCGCCGTGTCGTGCGACCAGAGCACTTTGCCGGTCCGCGCGTCGAGGCAATTGACGATGCCGGTCGCACCTTGCGTGAGAATCGTGCCGTCGTGGATCGTGGGCGTGGCCCGCGGGCCAATGCCACCCAGGCCACCCTGGAAGTCGGCCGGGTCGAAGCGAGTTTCGTCGGCGTGCGTCCAGACGACCTCGCCGTTGTCGACACGGTAACAAGAGACGATCTCTTGGTCGCCGCGCTGCTCCTGTGTCACTGCGTAGTCGCCGACGATCGCAAACGACGACCAGCCGGCGCCGATCTCCTTCCGCCAAACTTCCTGTGGCGGGTGCGCCTGCCAATCTGTCTCGAGCGCGACACCGTCGACCTCGGCCCAATAGCCGTTGCCCAGGAACCGCGGATAGTCGTGCGGCGTCGTCTGCCAGTCGGACGCCTCGGACTCGCCGGCAATTCCCGCGAGCAATTCGTCCGCATCGGCCGCGAATCGCAGCTTCCAACCGTGAATCCCCATGTCGCCGTTGTAAACCGGCTTCATCACCACCATCCACACTACGAACGCCAAGAGCCCGGCCCGCGCAATCCGTTGTCGCACGCGCTTCACCCCCGGACCAAAACGGGCGAACCAGAGCAAGAGTAGCCCAGCGGTGACTAGCACCACGAGCACATGGATGATCGTCGTGTAACCCATCGCTGCCGTCTGTCGCGCCCACCACGTCGTGGCGAGCGCGACTAGCACGATTGGAAACCAGACGTGCCGTGCGCGGTTGGGCGCGACGGTCCCCGGCAAATTAGTTGGCGGTGAATCAGTCGGCGATGGCATTGACGGGTGCTTCCAAATTCGATTTCATTTGGTGGGTCTCGTGCAACTCGACCCACCCTACAACCCTACAAACCTAGCACGGAATGATATACGGCTATTTAGTGTGCGGCGGCCGAATTGACGTCGAAGGCGGCCTCCGCACGGTGGCGGCCCCCCTGCCCCAAGGCCACTCGGCGAGCTTCGTCGCCAAGAAGCGC
>JANNTD010000392.1:0-14631 GCA_031403315.1 Planctomycetota bacterium | reverse complement strand
CGATTCCTCCAAATCTCATCGAATGCGGCAACAACGAAAGCAACAGCTTCTACATCAAGGAATCCAAGCGGCTCGGAAATAAGATTCATCCAGCCCGATTCCCCGCAGCATTACCAGCGTTCTTTATCAAGTTTCTTACCGAATCGGGAGACAAGGTCGTCGATCCCTTCGCTGGCTCGAACACGACCGGATGGGTGGCCGAATCATTGAAGCGCCGGTGGATCGCAATCGAGAAGGATCGCGGTTACGCAGACGATTCGGCACTGCGGTTTCAAAGTGCGCAGGACGCAATTGCCAATGGGCAAAGCCTGCTTTTCTAGGGAATGTGCGCTCTTGGTTTACCTTGGCACGTAGGTCTCGCCAGGCGAACGAATCTTTATCTTTCCGTCTAGCGAAGCCGCGCGAGCGCCGCCAACAGTTGATCGAGCATCGCTGGCGTGTGGTGGTAGCAGAGGCTGATGCGCAGCAGCGATTCGCCCTCGGGGACGGTTGGCGGGCGGATGCCGGGGATGAAGTAGCCGGCTTTGCGGAGCTTGGCTGCGAGCTCGACCGTGCGGTTGGGGTCGCCGAGATAGAGCGGGATGATTTGGCTCTCGCTGTTGCCGGTGTGCCAGCCTTGCTCGCTAAGCCGCAAGCGGAGATCGGTTGCGCGGTCCAGCAGTTCGCGGCGGCGGTGGGGTTCGTTTGCGACGATGTCGAGGGCGGCGATCGCGGCGGCGCTCGTGGCGGCGGGTTGGGCCGTTGAGAAGACGTAGGGGCGAGCGCGATTGGCGAGCCAGTCGATGAGGGATTGCGGGCCGCAGACGAAGCCGCCTCCAGTACCGAGGGCTTTGCTAAGTGTGCCGATGCGGATGTGGACGCGGCGTTCAAGATCTGGCGGTACTTTGGAGTCAGAGGCGCCCTCTACAGAATTCAAATACTCTACAGCTCCACGACCGCGATTTCCAAACACACCCGTTGCATGTGCTTCGTCCACTAGCAACATTGCGTTGTAGTGTTCCGCAAGTTCGACCAAGCACTCAATCGGCGCCAGGTCGCCATCCATGCTGAAGAGTGTGTCGGTGGCGATCAAGCGGCGGCGGAAGTGACTGGCTTTCCCGAGCATTGATTCAAGCGCGTCGCAATCGCAGTGGGGATAAACGAATCGCTGGGCGCGCGAGAGTCGGCAGCCGTCGATGAGGCTGGCGTGGTTCTTGGCGTCGGCAAAGACGGCATCGCCTTCGTCGACGAGCGCGGGGATGACGCCGGCGTTAGTGGCGAAGCCGGACGGGAAGACGAGCGCCGCCTCGGTGCCTTCAAACTCGGCGAGGCGTCGCTCCAGCTCGGCGTGGCTCGACGCGCGACCACTCACCAGCGGACTCGCCCCGCTGCCCCACCCTTCGCGCTCGATCGACGCGCGGGCCGCCGCCGCCAGCCGTGGGTCCGCTGCCAGGCCGAGATAATCGTTCGAGCCGAAGTTCACCAGCTGGCGGCCATCGAGCGAGACGGTCGCCGTCTGGGCACCGTCCCGTACCGCGAGCCGCCGCCGCAGACCGGCTCGCTCCAAGCCGGCGAGCTCATCATCAATCCAGGCCAGCGGGTCGTGCTTGCTCGTCGACATGGCGAATTCAATATCTCACGCAAAGGCGCCAAGGCGCAAAGTTTTGGAGAAGGTTTGGTAGGGTCAAAAACAGAATTTGGCATCGCAGTTCAATCATCTAAAGATTTCCTTTGCGCCTTTGCGTGAGACTCCGAACCAGCTAGGCCGGCACGTCGTACTGCTATTGGACCGGAATTGCTGAGTTTGACAAAGGGGCGGAAAATCCGGAACAATGGCCCAAATGCCGGAACCCATTGCGGGAACTTTTCCGGCCCGGTGCGCATCTATTGGAACGAGACGCGATTTGAGCGACCACGCCTCACGCGATGATTCTGCGGTCGCGGACGCCCAGCTCATCGGCCGCACCTTGGCCGGCGAGCCGGCGGCGTTCGGCGAGCTCGTGCTGCGGTACCAGGATCGGCTGTATAACAGTTTGCTACGCTTGCTCGGTTCGGCCGAGGATGCGCGCGACGCGGTCCAGGATGCGTTCGTCCAGGCGTTTGTGAAGCTCGACACGTTTCGCGGCTCGAGTGCGTTCTATACTTGGTTGTATCGCATCGCGTTCAACACGGCCATGAGTCACGCCCGCCGACAACGCCCGACCCGGTCGCTCGACGAGGAACGCACCGATCGCGGCCGTGAGCCGGTCGACATGCAGCCGCCGCCGGAAGCGCGGCTGGACATGAGTGAGCGGGCGACGCTGGTGCAGCGGGCGCTGGCAGAGCTATGCGCCGAGCATCGCGAGGTGATCGTGCTACGAGAGCTGGACGGCTGCAAGTACGAACAGATTGCGGAGATTTTGGAACTGCCGGTCGGCACCGTCCGCAGCCGACTGTTCCGCGCGCGGTTGGAGCTGCGTGACCGATTGGCGCCGATCGTAGAAATAAATTTGACGGGATAAACAGGATCGACAGGATTCGACCTCGAATGTTTATCCTGTCGATGCTGTAAATCCTGTCAAGAAGAATTGTAATGCCTGGTTTTGAAACTGGTGATTTTGACGACGAGTTGCTGAGTGCGTATCTCGATGACGAGTTGACGCCCGAGGAACGTGCGCGCGTCGAGGAGCGTTTGGCGGCCGATCCGCGGGCGCGACAGTTGTTGGAGGAGTTGCGGTCGGTGTCGCGGGCGATGAAAGAGTTGCCGCGGGCGACGCTTGGAGCCGATCTGCGCGAGACTGTGTTGCGTAGGGCCGAGCGGGCGATGCTCGTTCCCGACGAGCGGGCTTCAGCAGGCGGGCTGAACGAAGTGGTCCGCAGAATTCCCTTCGGACGATCGAAGCGGGCCTGGTTCTGGGCCGGTGCGGCGCTCGCGGCCGGGCTGATGCTGATGGTGTTCGTGCGCGAGCCGGGGCGGAATCGGGACCTGCCCGGCGAGGTCGCGCGGCGGGAGTCGCACGTGTCGGGAGATCGTTCATCGCCGCTTGAGATGCGATCCACCGACAAAGCGAAAGAATCCGTCGACGAAATTGCGGCGGCGCCGGCCGCTTCACCCCCAGTGGCAGTTTCCGCGCCTGGGAGCGTCTCCGGTCGCGCAGACTCAATTGGCGGAGCGGCTGGTGCCAGCGCCGAAATGGACGCGTCGACAGTTGTGAGCGCGGCGGGCGAAGACTTGCTCGTGGTGCACGTGAACGTGAAGCCGGAAGCTCTGCAGAATCGCTCGATCGACGCCGTCTTCGCGCGGAATTCGATCGAGGTCGAGGCACCAGCCGCCGAGGAGGAGAAATCTGCGGAGCCTTCAGACATTGACGTGGTGTTGGTCGAAGCCGCACCGGCACAAATCCTAGCTTGCATGGCCGAGCTGGACGCCGACCGGAGCAATTACCTGGGCATCGCCGTCGACGATGAGCTCGCGGCGAATCAGCAGTCTCGGGCTGCCGAGCGGCCGGCCGAGGACTTGAAGCGGTACAACCATGGCGTGGTTCCGCGACAACAAAAGGTCGAACTCGCACCGAACAACAATTTGTACTATCCGACCGATCGCGGCCGGGTCGAGATCGACCGCTATTTGGCCGACGAGAATGCCGACGAGAGTGCCGACGAGAGTGCCGACGAGAGTGGACGTGCGCGGCAGTTTCTCAGCCGGAGTACGTCCAGCGTCGCCAACCAGGGTCGGGCGGTGCGCGTCGCCCCGCAAGCGGCTGGGCAAGAGTACGCCACGAATCAGGAAGCGGCTCCGACCTTCGGAGCCGAAGCGACGAGCGGATATCAACAGCCAGCCGGGGCGGCCGCCGACAATCTGCGCGGCGAGTTGAATCAAAACGTGGCCCGCCGGGCGATGCAAAAACTCGCCACGAAGGCCGAGATGCTGCAGGTGCTGTTCATACTTTCGGCCGAACAGCCGCCTGCATCGGGCCCTGCTTCCCCCATCCCCGCCACTTCCGAGCCAGCCACTTCACCGTCGGCGGAAGAGGGATTGAAGATTGATGAACGATGATTGATGATTGGGGACAGCATTCGCCCCCGCGATGCCTGTCCGAAAATCATCAATCATCAATCGACAATCATCAATTCTTGAAGGAGCGCACATGGCCGAGGTGAAAATTCGCATGCGTCCCAACGGGCCGCTGGTGATCGAGGGTCCGTTCGAGTTGGTCGACTCACGCGGCCAGTCGTTTACGATCCCGGCCGACAAGCCGGCGATCGCGCTCTGCCGCTGCGGCCATTCGGCCCGCCGTCCCTTCTGCGACGGCGCGCACAAGAGCTGCGGCTTCGAGTCGGACGAAGCGCCCGCGCCGCCGGTCGCGGGTTACCCGCTGAAATAGACGTAGGCCGCGACGATTGCCGCCATTACGACGCAGGAGGTGATGACGTCGATGGCGGACCAGCTTTCGCGGGTCTCGCGATTTTGCGCTTCGGTCACGGTGCCGTAGGTCAGGCCTTGGATCTGAGCCGGCGAGGGCGCAGCCGTGAGGAAGCTCACGACGATCATCACCGTGGACGAAACCAGGAAGATCAACAGGCTGTAGTACTGGAAGTAGATGTTGTTGACGATCCAGAGGAACGAATCCGGCGTGTAGCCGTTTTCGAAACCTTTCACGCCGAGCGTGATCGGCGTGTCGACCGCCAGGCGGAACATGCCCATCAGGAAGCCGACGATGAGCGCGGCCATGCAGCCGGCCGCGTTAAGCCGCTTCCAGAACACGCCGAGGAAGAACACGACGAAGATCGGCGGCGCGAGGTAGCCCTGGATGCCCTGCAGATAGTCGTACAGTCCGCGTGGCGCATTGCGGATCACGGGAATCCAGACGAGCGCGATGATCGTCATGGCGATGGTGGCCATGCGGCCGACCCAGACCAGGCGGCTATCGGACGCGTTGGGGTTTCTCTTCTTATAGAGGTCGATCGTGAACAGCGTGGACGAAGCGTTGAAGGCCCCGGCAAGCGAGCTCATCAGCGCGGCCAAGAGGCCGGCGACGACGGCCCCGCGAATGCCTTCGGGGAGCACGTGCTTCACCATCAGCGGAAATGCAGCTTGGGCCTCGCGGGCAATGGCTTTGCCGTCGGCGTCCACCAGCGGTGTCAGGGCCTCAAAGCTCCCTTGCTTGGCGAGTGCCAGGCAGATGATGCCAGGTATGATGAAAATGAACACGGGGAGCAGCTTCAAGTACGAAGCAAAAATCGAGCCACGGCGGGCGTGCGTCTCGTTTTTCGCACCCAGCGCCCGCTGCACGATGTACTGGTCGGTGCACCAGTACCAGAGGCCGATGATCGGAGCGCAGAATAACATGCCGAGCCAGGGATAGTTGCCATTGAAGTACCAAGCCTGACGGACCACGTCACCGTTGGCGGCCACTTCCTTGATCGGCTCCCAATACAAGCCTCCCTCGGGCACGACCGGCTTCCAAAGGTTGAACATCTCGGAGCCGACGATGTTGCGGAGCTCGCCCCAGCCGCCCACGGCCTTGAGGCCATAGATCGTCACGAGCGCTGAGCCGATGATCAGGATGATCGTCTGCAGCGCCTCGGTGTAGGCGACGGCTCGCATGCCGCCGAGCACCGTGTACAGGCCCGTGAGCAGCACCACCAGCACCGAGCCGATCCAGAAGCTGTCGAGCTCCATCGGGCCGATGGTGAGATGCCAATCCGGGAGCAGCGTGGCCGAGACGATTCCGCCGGCATAGATGCCGACCGCAATTTTGGTGATCACATAGGCCACCAGCGAGATCACCGAGAGCAGCGTCCGCGCCGAGGGCGAAAACCGCCGCTCGAGGAACTCGGGCATCGTGAAGACTTTGGACCGCATGTAGAACGGGATCATTACCCACGCCAAGACGAGCAAACACCAGGCGTGCAGTTCGTAATGCGCGAGGGCGACGCCGCTCGTGGCCCCGGAGCCGGCCAGCCCCACCAAGTGTTCCGAGCCGATGTTCGACGCGAAGATCGACGCCCCGACGACGAACCAGCCGAGTTGGCGGTCGGCGAGGAAGTAGTCGGTTGCGGTGTCCTTGTTCTGCAGGATGACCCACCACGCCAGGCCCAGGATGAGTGCGAAATACCCACCGACCACTGCCCAATCGAGCGCTGTCATGCCGCCGCCTTTCGAGAGAAGACCGAAGCCGAGAATGAGAGAGAAAGAGCTGGATCCGACGCAATTCTTACAGCCGGGCGCTGGAATTGCGGAATTAGTCTAACCGGCCGCCAGACGGTTCGCAACTCCGCCGGCGCCTTGGTGCGACGCGGCGAGCGGATCCCTTTCCCGGCCGCTACGACGAGAGTTTTCGCTGGACGACGTCGAACCGTTTCGTTCGCTAAAACCGGCCAAGTCGCGCTAATGCGGCGGTCGCTACAGGCGGCGGAGCGAGCGCGTCGATATTGATCGACGGACGGTATTGGCCGATGGACCGCTGGTTCGGTCCGCTGGTTTCGTAATCGGAGTGCCATGCGATGTGGCGATCGTTCTTCTTGGCGGTTGGCGTGTACGTGTGTCTGTTTGGCGTTCAGGCGCTGGCGGTCGAGCGAGCAGTGCTGAAGCCCGAAGTGGCCCACGAGGCGGGCCTTAAGCAAGAGATCGTGCCGCCGGATTGGGCTCCCTGGAGTCTGATCGGGGGTGGTGCCGTCGTGGTGATCTATTCGTTCACGATTCCGCGGCGGGTGGCGGCCTAAGTTAAGTCGTAGGCGTAGGGTGAGCCGAGTTTCACGAGACCCACCATTTTGCCATTTTGCGGCGACTTTCGTGGGTCTCGTGTCACTCGACCCACCCTACAGCGATCCCACCCGCGGTCTGGAAAAGCTTGAGTTTCGCGGCCGAACCGCCTACCATAGATAGGTTTACGGTCGGCCGGCGGGCGAACCGGGCTAGGGCTCGCGTGTCACTCCTCCCAACCTGCCGAGATAACGATTCATTCCGCTTCCAACCCAACCGAGATTTGCCGTGGCCACAGCGACCCAGCCCAAGACCAAACAAGACGTCATTAGCGGTGCGGACATCCTGGTCCAATCGCTAGTGAACCACGGCGTCGACACGATCTTCGCCTATCCGGGCGGCTGCAGCATGCCGCTGCATCAGGCGCTCACACGGTTCGCCGACCAACTCCGCACGGTCCTGCCGCGCCACGAACAAGGCGGTGCGTTCGCCGCCCAAGGTATCGCCCGCAGCACGGGCAAGGTGGGCGTCGCCATGGCCACCAGCGGTCCCGGCGCGACGAATCTCGTCACCGCGATCGCCGACGCCAAACTCGACAGCATCCCGCTGATCGCCATCACCGGCCAGGTGCCAACCTACTGGATCGGCAACGACGCCTTCCAAGAGACGCCGATCGTCGAAGTTTGCCGCGGCATCACGAAGCACCACTACCTCGTGACCGACGTGAACGACATCGCCCGCGTCGTGAAAGAGGCGTTCATCATCGCCACGACGGGCCGGCCCGGCCCCGTGCTGATCGACATGCCGAAAGACGTGCAGCAGGCCAAGACGGTGCCCGACTACGACAGCCCGGTCGACCTGCCCGGATTCAAGCAGGAGAACCCGAAAGCCAGGCCCGAGCAGATCAAGCAGATTGCCGCGGCGATCAAGCTCGCGAAGCGGCCGATGATCTACGCCGGCGGCGGCATCATCAGCGGCGAAGCGAGCGAGGAGCTTCGCACGCTGGCCAAGAAGACCGGCATCCCCGTCACGATGACCGTGATGGGCCTCGGCGCCTTCCCGGCCGGGCACCCGCAATGCCTCGACATGCTCGGCATGCACGGCTCGGTGTATGCGAATTACGCCGTGGAGCAGGCCGATTTGCTGATCGCGCTGGGCGTGCGGTTCGACGACCGCGTCACGGGCAAGGTCGAAGAGTTCTGTAAGCACGGCAAGATCGTGCATATCGACATCGATGCCTCGGAGCTGAACAAGAACAAGCCGGCCCACATCCCCGTGTGCAGCGACGTGAAGTACGCACTGGCAGAGCTCAACAAGATCGTCGAGAAGCCCGAGGACATCTCAGCTTGGGTCGAGCAGTGCGACAAGTGGCGCGTGGAGAACCCGTTCCACTACAACCAGGATTTTCCCGGCATCACGCAGCAGCACGCGATCAGCGAACTCTACAAGTTAACGCATGCACTGGACCCGGTGATCACGGTGGGCGTGGGTCAACACCAGATGTGGGCCGCCCAGTATTACAAGTTCACCAAGCCGCGGACGTTCCTCTCCTCGAGCGGCCTGGGCACGATGGGCTTCGGCCTGCCCGCCGCGATGGGTGTGCAAAGCCAATTCCCCGGCCGGCTCGTGATCGACATCGACGGCGACGGCAGCTTCCAGATGAACATCCAGGAGCTCGCCACCTGCTTCTGCGAGAAGCTGCCGGTAAAGGTGCTGCTCCTCAACAACCAGCACCTCGGCATGGTGGTGCAGTGGGAAGATCGCTTCATGCAAGGCAATCGGGCCCACACCTATCTCCGCCCGATCGACGATCCCGAAGCGGTCGGCAAAGGCGACGGCCTCGGCCCGAAGGAGCGCTACCCGAACTTCGTCCAAATCGCCAAGGGCTACGGCTGCGGCGCGGCCTACGTCCGCAACAAGGCCGACCTGGTGCCGGCACTCAAGGAAATGATCGAGTACGATGGCCCGTACGTGCTCGACGTCGAAGTCCCCTATCAAGAGCACGTGCTCCCGATGATCCCGACCGGCATGACGGTGCGGGATATTATTAAGGAATAAGTGACGGGATTCAGGAGCGGCGAGCTCGCTTCAGCGAGCGGGACGATCAATCTCGCAATTGATAGCCGATCTTTCCCTGGAGTTCTCTTCCATGATCCGCGACCCGATCGTCGATGAGGCACGGAAGGCACGCGAAGAATACGCGAAGCAGTTTGATTATGATTTAGATGCCATGTTCGACGATCTCCAGCGGCGACAACGGGAGAGTGGACGGACGACGGTATCTTTTCCGCCCAAACGGCGGACAGCTGAATCAATTTCAACGAACGGAAATAAACAGATCGATTGATTCAACGGTTGCGTCAGCGTGCGGGCCGTGTGCCGTCGTTTCGCGTATTCAGTTTGCCCCGCTGTCCCCTGGGCGATATGCTCACGGGTCATGTCCGCATCGCCCCCGCCGAGCACGAAATCGTCCGCCCCCCAGCTCGTCCGCTCCATGGGCCTGTTCTCGCTCGTGGTCTACGGCGTGGGTGACATGGTCGGCTCGGGCATCTACGGCACCGTCGGCAAAGCGGCTGGCGCGCTCGGCAACGCCGTCTGGCTGGCGTTTGTCGTGTCGATGGTGACGGCGATCCTCACCGGCCTCTCCTACGCCTCGCTCGCGTCGCGCTACCCGCGCGCCGCCGGGGCCGCCTTCGTCACCAATCATGCCTACGGCCTTCCCTATCTCTCGTACTTGATCGGCTTGCTCGTCACCGCCTCGGGACTCACCTCGATGGCCACGTCAACGAATGTGTTTGCCAACACGCTGCAGTCGCTCGTCGGCGGGCCGTGGATCGTGCTGGTGCTCGGCTTCCTCGGCTTCATGACGTTGGTGAACTTCTGGGGTCTCAAGCAATCGATGTGGACCAACCTGGTCTGCACGGCGGTCGAAGTGGGCGGCCTGTTGTTCATCGTGGCGATCGGCGCTCGCTTCTGGGGCACCATCGACTACTTCGAAACGCCTGCTGCCGCGTTCGATGCTCAGGGCCAGATCGTCGACCACGGACTCGGCGTCTCACTGCTCCTCTCCGGTGCGGTGCTCACCTTCTTCTCGTTCATCGGCTTCGAGGACATGCTCAACGTCGCCGAGGAGGTGAAGGAACCGGAGCGGACGATGCCCTGGGGGATCGTGTTCGCGCTCGCCGTGGCGACGGTGCTCTACATCAGCGTGGCGGTGACCGCCGTGTCAGTTGTTGATTACCGCGAGTTGGCGAAGGCCCCTGCCCCGTTGACGCTGATCAGCGATCGTGCCGCGCCCTGGCTGCCGCCGCGGACCTTCGATTTCATCACCATGTTCGCGGTCGCCAACACGGTGCTGATCAACTACATCATGGGCTCGCGGATGCTCTACGGCATGGCCCGACAAGGGCTCTTGCCCGCGGTGCTCGGCCGCATCCATGGCAAACGCAACACACCGCACGTAGCGATCGGGACGCTGCTGGTGCTAGTACTGATCCTAGCCGTCTCGGGCGGCGAAGACGCGGTCAAACAATTGGCCTCCTCGACAGCGCTCCTGCTCCTGTTCTCATTCATGGTCGTGAACTCGGCGCTGGTGGTGCTCAAGCTCCGCCCCGGCGAACCGCCCGGCCATTTCGAAATCCCCGTGTTCGTGCCGATACTCGGCATCCTCGTGAACGCGACGCTGATCGTCTCGCGACTCACCAGCGGCGAAGGCGGCCTCCGCGCACCCATGATCGCCGGAGCGATCGTCGTCGTGGCCACGCTGCTCTACTTTGTCCTCCGCCCAAAGAACATCACCGACGAAACGCTCGCGGCGCTCGAAAGCGAGTAGTCTTTCGGGTGGCACGTCCCTGAGTCTCGACGAAGGGCGTGGCAATTCCCGGACGGTCGTAATTCACCACAACGGCACCACGACACGACAATCAGAAAGGAAGCACGCTCCATCAATCAACCCCGTCGTGCCGTCGTGCCGTCGTGGTGAAATCCTACTTCCAAACAGATCACTTCCCATACATTGCGACAACCGGGATGCCATGCACGTCACCGGCCCTCACCGGACAGTTTAGCCGACCAGCCCCAGCACGACGGCAGCGAGCGTCGTGGCGAGGAGCATGGTGCGGAGGCTGAATCGTCTAGGAATCCACGGGAGGCATGCAGCAGAGGCCGAAATTAGGACCAGAAACCAGTGCGGAGCCCAAATTGCCCAATAGTCCATCGCGGCGAAGACAAACCCCCATTTTGTGGATTCAACTTCTGATTGTGCGTATCCCGATTTGCTCTCGACACTAAAAAGATCCCAATCCGACCATCGAATTGCCACTGCGGGGTTTAGTTTGTTTATGCTGACTCGTACCTGTCCCTCGACTGAGGTCAATTGAATCCCGCGTGCTCGGGAAATTGGTTCGGACAGGTCGTCAAGATAGTAATAGCTCCGCACCCATAGTGCAATCAACGACATGCACACCACGGCGAAGAGCACAGACGCGGCGAATCGTAGGCGACGGAGCATGACTCGGCTTTTCCCCGTCGGACAGTGTACCACGGGGGCGGGGAGGCCCAAGACCGTAACTCGATTGCGATCGCTTAATACGACAGCGCAGGATCGAACCGCCAAGAGCGCCAAGTTCGCCAGGTTTAGTGTTGAGAATCTACGGCAATTCATTCCATGACCAACAATGTTGAATCAACGCGCGGCGGCGAATGCGAGATAGCGGCAATGCGTCATGATGACAGGAACGGCAACCTCTGGAATTCTTGGCGTTCTTGGCGACCTTGGCGGTTTCACAAAAGGACCAACCTTGCCCTGTCGTACTAAACGACCGTGGTCTGGGCACAAAGTTCGCCCTTTTTTTTGGTCAGAGCGAAATCGACGGCGGCCAAAAAATAGGACTTGAATCTGGCCACCAGATGCGTATAGTGTACGTATGAATAGATAACTCGGAGCAGGGAGCATGGGGCCGGGAGTCAGAAAATGAGGCCACAAGAAATCGCCAAAGGGCACGAAAACTTTTCGTGCTTCGCCGGGATGTGTCGCGGCCCTTCGCGCCATTTTCTGCGCTCTCTTTGCGCCTTAGCGCCTTTGCGTGAGACCTACTGCCCGAACGGCGTGGTGGTGCAAAATTGGTGCAGAATGCGGCAAAATGAAATGCCATTTTGCAGCAGTCAGTTTCACTCAAATCGAGGAATTCAAGCCACATTTAGAAATCGCCTGCTGCAAAATGCGTCCATTTCGCCGCACAATCCGCGTGCGCATCTTCCCCCGCCACCTCGCTGTCTTGGCCATTCGTCATTCGAAATTCGTCATTTCTGATTTGCTTTCGCTCGCGCCTCCACTTTTTCCACAAACTTCCCAAAGTCCGCATCTTGCCGATCCGATGATAAGTAATGCCTGGAGGGTAGTTTGCGAAGTTGGCGAGATAGCTGATGAATCCGAAAGCTTTGCCGAGGAGGCGATCGCTTTCCACATCGGCTACCAACGACATAACTACCTCTCTCGCATACTGTTACAACCGATCCCGTTTCATGGACGAAAGTTGCCTGCCGTGAGTTCCACCCTTTCGCTGCGAAGTCGTTCGCCCGTCGTGACCCCGAGCCGCGGACCCGATCCGTCGCGGCTCAGTCGCATCTGCCAGCCGCCGTTTGCTCCGCTCTTGGAAGAGACGGAGGTCGCCGGCTGGTCGTCGCAGCGAGACTTCTTGGCGGGCAGCTTCCACGATTGGCGGCTGCTCGACGATGGCCGGGTGCTCGTGAGCGTGGCCCAGGTGGCGGCGACGTTGCCGACCGATCGGCTGACGCTCGCGCTCGCGGCCCAAGCGGCGCAGACGGCGATCCGCGCTCACGCCTTGCACACCGAAGACGCCGGCACACTCTTGCAGCTTACCGCGCGAACGCTCGGGCTGGGCGACATGGACGAACACGTGTCGCTGGCGGTGGCGCTAGTCGATGGCGTAGGCGGCGAAGTGAATCTCGCTATCGCGGGCGACTGCCTGGTGTGGCGGGTGCGTGCCGCGCGATGGGAACAGTTGCCGTCCGATCAGCCGCCGCTCGGCGCGGAGAACAATTTTGCCTACGCCGCCCACGAGTTCGCGCTGTCGCTTCGCGAGCGGCTGCTGTTGGTGGCCGACAACTCGGCCCACCGCTCGGCCCGCTTCGCCGCGTCGATCACCGCCCAGTTCTCGCGGCTCGACGCCGAATCGCACCGCCGCATGACGGCCGCCGACGCGCTCACGATCGTCCAAACTCGCTGCGAACAAGAAATGGCCGCCGAACTGCAAGCATCAGCTCCGCAAGCATCCGCGAGCGTGGTGGCCGTGAGGAGGAGGTAAAAAAACGAGCCGATACGCAAATGGTCGCCGGCTAACCGACATCGCTACGTAGCACCGTATGGGCCGTTTGCAGCACGCGATCCAGTCCCTGGCCGGTGACCGACGAGAACAACAGCACCTCGCGGCCGGTAGCGGCGGCGAGACGGTCGCGGATTTCGGCCGAGCCGGGGAGCTCCGCTTTGCTGACCGCGATGATCTCGGGCCGCTCGCCCAAACCATGGCCGTACTCCACCAACTCGCGACGAATGGCGAGATAATTTTCGACCGGGTCGCTCTCGTCGACGGGCATCGGCTCGACGAGATGCACCAGCACGCGGGTCCGCTCGACGTGGCGCAGAAACTCGTGACCCAGCCCGACGCCTTCGCTAGCCCCTTCGATCAGGCCTGGGATGTCGGCCATCACGAACGAGCGGTCGAGGTCGATTTGCACGATGCCGAGGTGAGGTATCTTCGTCGTGAAGGGATAGTCGGCGATCTCCGGCCGAGCCCGCGAGACGCGGCTCAACAGCGTGCTCTTGCCGGCGTTGGGCATACCTACCAGGCCGACGTCGGCAATCACTTTCAGCTCGAACCGCAGGTGCCGGCCTTCGCCTTCTTCGCCGCGGGTAAAATCGCGTGGAGCCTGGTTGGTGGCCGATTTGAACCGCGTATTCCCCTTGCCGCCTCTGCCGCCGCGGGCCGCGACGACACGGTCGCCCGGCTGTGCGAGGTCCTTCAGGAGCAGGTCGTGCTTGTCGTCGAAGACCATCGTGCCGGGCGGGACGAGGATGATGAGATCCTCCTGACTCGCGCCGTGGCACTTGGAACTGCCCCCAGCTTCGCCCGACCTGGCCCGCCAATGCTTGCGATGCACGAGTGCCGACAAACTATCGACGCCCGGCTGGGCCACGACGACCACACTGCCGCCATCGCCGCCGTCGCCCCCATCCGGCCCACCACGCGGCGCAAATTTCTCGCGCCGGAAGCTGACGCATCCGTTGCCCCCTTTGCCGGCTTCGACTTCGATCGTGATGCTGTCGACGAACATGGGGCTAAATATTCTCGCAGAGACGCAGAGACGCAGAGTCGGAAATTGGACCACGACGGCACGACGAGAGGCCAGTCGCTTTCACTTCAATTGCCTCGATCGTCGTGTACTTCGTGTCGTTGTGGTTCATTCTTTTCCCCCCTCTGCGTCTCCGCGTCTCTGCGAGAGAATTCCGACATTGTTTTGTTATTGATTGGCCAACAAAAAAGGGATGCCGCGAGGGGCATCCCTGGTCATGTACGTTAGCCTTTCTAGGCTGACAATGCTCGTAACAGTCAGGCTGGAAAGCGTAACGTACTTAGTTGGCCGACGGGATCACGTTCACGCGGCGGCCTTCGCGGTCGAACAGCACTTCGCCGTCGACCAGCGCGAACAGCGTGAAATCCTTGCCGCGGCCGACTCCTTTGCCCGGGTGGACCACGGTGCCGACCTGGCGGATCAGGATGTTGCCGGCAATGACCTGCTGGCCGCCGTAGCGCTTCACGCCGCGGCGCTGGCCGTTCGAGTCGCGTCCGTTGCGGCTGGAGCCTTGACCCTTTTTATGTGCCATGGTGTACCTGCAAAATCTTGGTGTACCTGCGAAATCGGAGCGGAGCGGAATCGAGCTAAACCGC
>JANNTD010000391.1:0-9171 GCA_031403315.1 Planctomycetota bacterium | reverse complement strand
CGTCGACGTTGCGGAGGCGCTGGCGACACGGCTGCTCGCGGCCGGTTATCGCCACATTTGCCCGGTACGCCGCATCGTTCGTCTCTTGGTTGTCGTTCACCCGACGGCAGCCAGATCGACAGCGGCACGGGTCAGCCTCTACTCTAACTGCCGCGACAAAGTGTTTCAAGGAATCTGGAAGGCCTGCGATTCGAGCGCCAGCGCGCTGGAATCGGCGTGCGGATTCCGCGGAGAAACTGGCATTTTGGGCCGACCCCCTTCACAGCAAATACTCATTCTGCTGCGCCGGATCGTCGGAGAGATATTCGACAAACTCCCACTCATTGCCATCCGCATCGAGAAAATACTTGCGGATCCGATAGGGATGCGGCGGCACGACGAACCCTTCGCGATAACCGGCCGCGAGCAGCCGTGTCGCCAGCGCCTCCGCATCGTCGACGACAAACCCCAAGTGGTTGAGCGGCTCGCGTCCGAACGCCGGCTCGCGTGTGCCACTGGCTCCGCCGGTGCTTCCCCCTGCCTCGCTCTCAAACTCATTGAGCGCGAGATACGACTGTTCCGTCCCCACATGCACCCACGGCCGCCCCTCCACCTCGCCCCGCCCGCGCACTCGGAACTCCGGAAACGCGGCAGTCAAAAACCGAATCGCCTCGTCGATGCTCCGCACATTGATGTTCGCATGCTCAAGTCGTGCCGGCATGTCGCACCACCTTCTCGTCGAATGAAAAGCAGGACCCGCAACGGAGATCGCGTTGAACGGGCTTGCTTTACTTTGACTCTATTCTGTGACCCGAACAAGCCAACTCGGCCTATAGTCGGTATTGCTGGAAGCAATCGCGCCCCGAAAGGCTCCCGGCCGAAATCCGGAAATAACTAGAAGCTGTTTCAAAACCGAGGGCTAGCGCCACGCGGCTGATACAAACAGCCGGCACGCGCTAGCGTCCGGTTCATTCGGCGGTTTTGAAACGGCTTCTAGCCACACCGCCGACGAAGCGGTATCTTGAGGGTGCAAACGCTTTCAATGAAGGTTTTCAAGCCCGTTCCTTCAGCCTGGCGGAGATAGCGATGCGACTTTTTCCCATCACCCGGACGTTTCTCGCGTGCGCGGTACTCATGCTCTCTCGGCCCGCCGTGGCTGCGAGCATCAACGACTTCCTCTCCTACATCCTCCGCGACAGCAACAACATTCCGCTGCTGCCGGGTCTGCTCCACATTCCCACCGAGTTCGCCAGCGACCCGACTACACCGCGCCCGCTGATCCTCTTCCTGCACGGCGCCGGTGAATCGGGCCGCGACAACCGCCTTCAGATCAACGGCAACATCGACAACCTGCTAACCGCCGCCAAAGCCCGCGGCGCCTTCCTCTACGCCCCACAAACGAACATCGGTTGGGGCGACGCCACGCTCCTGTCCTATGCCATGACCATGATCGACCGCGCGATCGCAGAGCGCAGCGTCGACCCGACGCGCCTCTACGTGACCGGCCTCTCGATGGGCGGTGGTGGCGTGTGGAATTTCCTCAATCAATACCCCGATCGCGTCGCCGGCGGCGTGCCGATCTGCGCCATCAGCCCGACCTCGAGCTTCCTGCCGGCAAACGTCGTCGACGAACCGATCTGGGCCTTCCACGCCCGCAACGACGGAACCGTCTCACCCACGGCAAGCCGCAACGTCGTCAACCGCCTCTTGAACGAAGCAAGTCAGCCGCTCCCGGCTTATCCGGCTCTGAACAACTTCGCCGCAAACTATCAGTTCGACGACTCCCTGCTTGACCTCCACTACACCGAATACCGCACCGGCGGCCACGGCATCTGGGGCCAGGTCTACAACACCCCCGCGATGTACGACTGGCTCTTTGCCCACAGCTCGGTGCCCGAGCCTGGCACGCTCGCGCTGGCACTCTTCAGCTTGATCGCCTGCGGACACCACCGCCGCAAGTCCGTCTGAGCGACGCGCCCCAATTTTAGCCGCGTCGCTCGCGACGCGCGGACAAGCGGCACGCCAGGATCCTCCCGCGACGGGCGTGGTGATTTGCCTACCCCTTCCCCCGATCCATCCACCGCGCCATCTTCATCACGACGCCATCGACGCCCAATTTCTGGCCCATCTCGTTGAGCCACTTCTTCCGATCCGCGCAATTGCACTTCGGATCCAGATGCAGCACCACCTTGGCTGCCTGATAGCGCGCTTCGGTAACCCCCATCGCCGCAAAGAAATCCTCCGCCAAGTCTCCCAGCCCGCGTTTCGCCGGCGGCGGCTCTCGATGCACTTCGTCGTCGCTCATCGGCTCGCTGCTTGCCATACCCACCATCTTACATCGAAGCGGCCGTCGGGCCAGCTCACGCCATTGCGCAAATCCGGAATCAAGCAAGTGACGCGGCTCGATTTCAAAATGAGCGGCGTCACGACAACGTCCCGTCCGCTTGACGGCCCCCGGTCTTAAACGCGTCGCGCATCAGTACTCCCCGTCGTGCCGTCGTGGTAAGAAAATCGTGAACCACAACGGCACGACGACACGACGAGAGACCTAGCTGACTGCGGGCCCAAAAATAAGGACGCCGCTCTATTTGAAGGAGCTGCGTCCTCCTGATTGCGTCTCGCCAAATTCATACGCTCACCCCGTCACCGGCCCCGCGGGTGCCGCCGCGCTGCGGTCCGTCAAGCGCCAGAAGCTACTCTCCCCTACCGAGACGTGCGGCATCAGCATCATGGCCGTGATGAAGAAGCCCAGTGCCAGCGCCGTCAGCAAGATGCCCTGCAATTGCGGCCAGATAGCGGCCGAAAGCGTGATCGCCAGGATGATCGCCGCCGGTCCCACGACGCCGAACAAGGCCCGCCAAACTCCCATCAACGTCATCGCGCGGACCCCGATGATCGCCACCGCAATCGCACCGGAGACGAGCACCGCCGGCAACAGCGAAATATATTCCTGGGCAAAGTACATCAGTGGATAAGCGCCCGCGAACGTACCAATCGTGAGAAGCAGCATCCAGCGATCGAATCGCGGCACGGACGAAGCTTGCACCACGAGTCCCACCAACAAACCGAAGGCCACCACGCTCACCGGCCCCAACCACGTCAGCTCGCCCAGCCGATCAATCGGCGCGATGCCGAGCACGTCGATCCGCACGGGCCGCCCAAACAGCAGCTGCGAATAATCCCAACGGTAGATGCTGCTGCCGCCCGAGCGCTCGAGGCTCGTGGGCTGTAGCGACAACTCCAACAGCCGCACATCCGATCCGTTCGCCGTCAGCGACACCCTGTACTGATCGACGAGTCCGCCCGGCACCGCCGCCAGCTCGTACAGCCCCTTGCCGACGGCGGTATAGGTCACGTCGAGCTGCGTCTTTTCGGCTGTCAGCTCGCCGCGCCAAACCAGCTTGCCATTGCGCAGCGTCACTTGCTCTCGCGGACCATCCGCCGTGGCGATCGACAAATCGGCCAGCGAAATAATCTGCGGCGGCAACGGCAGCTCGATCTCGCAATTTACTGCCGTTGCTCCTACGGCTAACCCGTCGTTCGGACCCGCCGCCTCGATCTTGCCTGTGAACCGCGCCTCATAGATCGAATCGGGCGTCACAGTGCCCACGCTCAACTTCGGCGTCAGCGTGATGTCCGCCAAGAACGACGCAATCCGCGCCCGCGGCAACACTTCGACCGCCTTTTGCCCAGCGCTCTCCGGCACATCCTCGCCATCCTCCCCCAGCGATTGACTCATCAACATCGACCGCCGCGCCGCCTTGCGCGCCGACTGCACCGCCGGCAGCAACAAAGAAATCAACGTCGCCACAATCACGATCACGACCAACAGTTCGACCAACGTAAAGGCACGACACAACCGACGAGACTTGGGACGAGACATACGACACCCCGCAAGAGAAAAGTGTCCTCCCCGCATTCATCCTAAGAATCGCCGCGAAGAAAGACAGCAATTTGTCACGCCGACAATTTTTATTTCACACTGCAATAAATCTCGCCGCGTCTTGCGAATTTATAGAATCTATGGCATGAAGATTGTTACTCGAAGTCGACCATCGACCCTTTGACTTCGCTCCGGATAGCCAGCCGAACGGCAAGTCGCTCGATATCCGACCTGCTCAAAACTCTGTCGCGGGAGTTGGATCATGATCACAACCTGCCTGCTCAAGACTGGAGTAGCACTTCTAATCATCGGCGGCGCATTTGCGCAACCGCGCGCGGTCGAACCGAACCAAGTCCTTGTTGTGGGAACCAGGAATTCGGCATCCGCCTCCTTGGACGCAATCTATCGCGAATTAGTTTCACGCCGAAACCTGCAAATCTCACGCCTACACACCTACGCTACCGCCGGACGCTTTCCCCGCAACACCGAGTTCCCCGGCCGCCTCGTCCCCTACTTCGTCGACCATGCGGGTACCGCCTGCGCCGTCGGCCACCTGATGCGACTCGACGGCCAAATCCCGCTCGTCGATCGCATCGCCGCAAGCTGCAATCACATCCGAATCGAAGACGTGTCGCGCGGCCCGCTCGTCGACTGGATTCACGACAGCGGCCTCACGCGCGCCGAATGCGCACTGATCCAACCCTCCTACGCGACGATCGAGGACTATCGCCGCGGTCGCGAGTGGCGTGACGAACAAACCCGACTGCAGAACCATTTCGCGCGCGTCGAAAAGACGCTCCAAGTGCAATCACAACGCAGCCTGGGCGAAGCGTTGATTGCCAAGCTCGAAGCAATTCCAACACGCCCAGAAAAAAACGTCGCCAACCTCATTGATGCTCTCAGCAGTACCGAACCGAATGTCCGAATCGCCGCCGCCCATCTGCTCGCTCGAATTGAACCAGAAACGAGCGCTCGGGCACCTCGCATCGAAGCACTCAAACCAAATCTGGCCGACCCCGATCCCTCAGTACGTTTCTGGACCGCAGACGCCCTCGAACAGGTTGGCTCTGCTCCGTCATATAACGGCCAATTGACGCGCGGAAATGCCGAGCTCCATTACTTCACGCTCACTGTGTTTCTCGCTGCCGCGCGCGGCAATCAATACGACCTGCGTCTGCCCGCGCTGATCCAACTGGCCAACATCGTTCCAGAATCGATCAACTCATGCCAACAATTGCGAATCGTGCCTGAGATCCGGCACACGCTAGTCGAGGCGTGCAGCGATCGCGATCCCACAGTTCGTAGCTTCGCGAAACAGGTGATGGGCTCGTGGCGATGGCAGCGCACCGCCCACGAGTCACAACGCATGCGCCGCCACTATCTCGCAGAGTCTGCCGACCTGGAGAGCCTTGCCGCCGAGACGATGCTGCGGGGACGCAAATTCGTCGATCTACCGTCCGCGACCGACGACCTCGACACTGGACGCTCGATCTATGATACCCCCGACAGCATTACCTATTTCTTGCCCGTCGCCGCGCAAACTAGCCCGCCAATTGCAGTGAGCCCTGCGAATGCTGAAGAAATTGTCGACAAAGTACTCCGCGCGTCAATTGGCCAAGGAGTGGAAGAAGGCAATTTGCCATTCTGGAAATTCGACCCCACCAATGCGGACTCATCGGGCCTCTTTTATATCGTCACCGCAAGGCGTACGGACAGCGATTTTGACAACCCGCTAATTTACATTCTGCCACGCCCCGCGCTCCTCTCGCACGCGAACGCCCCGTTACATTCATGGTTCAAGACCACGCACAGTCCAACTGCAAGCGTCTGGCCGGCGACACCTCCGTCGACGATCCAGCCGCTTCCCGACGTGCATGTCGTATTAGGAGAAACTCCGCGGCACGATCGACCGACTTTCACTAAGGCTTGCGATCTATTCGCATTTTTCCTCGCACAATACGCATTTATCGTCGTCGACCGCGAAGTCCATGAGACCGCCACGACTTTTACTTGGTCCGGTCGATTCGCCCAACTGCGGCAGTATAAACCGCGGTTCTTCGAACAAGGTGGCGGCGGCATGTCGGTTTTCGGCGGTGGTGGCTGGGACTTCCATCAAATGACGATGTCCTGCGATCGCGCTACCGGCGCGCTCACGCTCTCCGTCGAGCCGATCACCTTCCCCATGAAGCCGCTGCCGCCTGAACTCCTCACTCCCGACTGGACTACCGAGGAACTGAAACTCATGGGCTGGAAGCCGCTCGAGTCACTCGATTTCTTCGGCGATCGCTTGCTGCCGGCCGAATATCACGAAGTCGTCGAAAACTTCAATGCGGCAACCGAGGGTCAAGCGCTGGCCCGGCTGCGTAGTCAACTGTTCCGCCGCTGGCACCACGACAAATCGCTGCCAAAACCGGAACTCGTCTTCGGCCTGCTTTACGATCGCGCCAACCAACGGGAGACGGCTCAAAACTATATGCGGCAAGCTGTCGGCCAGCGTGGAACACCGCCTGACACGTTTGCCGACGTCGCCCGCTGGGAACTCAGCATCGGCGACACCGCCGCCGCCCGCAAACACGCAGACGCTGCTTTGAAACTTTGGCTGAATCTTCCTGCCGCTAAAGACGTGCTCAGCCAACTTGCGGAAGTGAAATCAGCAACCAAATAATCAGCGATCTGCTCCCAACTGGCCCCGACAGAAACGCCACTCTTGGGGACCGCGTCAGCTGAGGCAGCGCAGTTCGAACGCTAATTTCCACTAATCAGCGCTAATCAAACCGATTAGCGATGATCAGTGCAGATTAGCGTTCCATTTCCTCCTCCGCGTCTCTGCGTGAGAATTCCGCCAATTCCTCAAGAAAAACCGCTCTCAAGGTGGCTAATTTTGCCCTCTATTTTTGGCCGCACGATTAGGTATAGTGATATTATGTTCACTATCCCTTCCGGAGGACTCACGCCATGCACGTACCTTTAGATTCCTACAGCACCGTCACTTACCAGCCGCCCACTTACCAGCCGCCGGTTCCACCGCCCAGCCCCACCCCCAACGACGATCACGACAACGTCGACGACATCGAAATCCGCTCCGCCGTCGACTACCCGCGCGAGCCCGTGGAATGGCTCTGGCCGGGAAAAATCCCGATCGGCAAAGTGACGCTCCTGATCGGCGACCCCGGCCTCGGCAAGAGCCTGGTCGCCCTGGACGTGGCGTCGCGCGTCACCCGTGGCGCTGGCTGGCCGGAGGAAGAAAGACAAGGAGACAAGGAGACAAGGAGAGGGGGAGACACGGAGAATCGTCGTCGGAGCCGTCTTCCTCCTTGTCTCCTTGTCTCCCAACCTCCTTGTCTGGTTCACCAACCGACAAGGAGCCCAACCCAAACAACTCTCGCTCGGGATCCGTGATCATACTGAGCGCCGAGGATGGCATCGCCGACACCATTCGGCCGCGGCTCGACGCCCACGGTGCCGACCCCAGCCGCGTCTTCTTCCTGCCGACGCTCTCCGACCTGCGGCAAGATCTGGGCAAGCTCGAAGCCGCGCTTCAACGGCTCCCCAATTGCCGGCTGATCGTCGTCGATCCGGTGAACGCCTACGTCGGCGCGAGCGATTCGCACTTTCACACGATCGTCCGCAAGGTGCTCGAACCGCTCGCCGAGCTGGCGGCGAAGAAACGCGTCGCGATCCTGGCGGTGACACATCTGCGCAAGAATGACGGGGCGGCCATCTACCGCGCCTCGGGCTCGATGGGCTTCGTAGCCGCCGCCCGCACCGTGTGGACCATCTGCCGCGACAAATCCGACCCGCGCCGCATCCTGCTCTTGCCCGTGAAGAACAATCTCGGCCCACTCGGCGCCGGCCTCGCCTACTCGATCGACTCGCACCCGGAGTTCGACGCGCCGCTCGTACGCTGGCAATCGCGGCCGGTCACTGTCTCCGTCGAAGAAGCGTTCCGGCCGCGGACTTTCTTGCGCGGTCCGGAAGCCCACGAACGCCAAGAAGCCGGCGATTGGCTGCGGACAATCCTGGCTACCGGCCCACAACGAGCGGTCGACGTCTTGATCAAGGGCATCGATTTGGGCTTCTCGGAGCGAACTCTGCGTCGCGCACTGCACTCGATCGGCGGCGAAACAGAAAAAGACGGCTTCGACGGCGGCTGGTCATGGTCTCCCGGGACAACGACGCCAGGCACAACGACGCCAGGCACAACGTCTCCAGGCACAACATCGCCAGGCACAACCAATTCGGCAGCAGTCGACCTGTCGGACACGCCAGCGCCCGAGCCGGGGGCTGAAACCTGGCCGCTTCGAGAAAATCCCGAGAAAAACGGCGGTGCCGACCATCTGGATACGGAAGAGCCGCTGCCGCCCAGCGTCGCCGCGTCGATCCAGTTTCTCAACCGCCTCGACGCCGAGCGCAATGGCCGGCAGACCGCACGAGTGTCGCGCGAGCCAGCCGTTAACAATGACCCAAACTCACCGACCGGCCATCCACTGCTCGATAAGCTTCTCGCCGAATTTCGCAAGCCGCCCCAACCGCGGCCGGAAGCGTCGGAAAGCAAAGTGGACAACCAACAACTGACGACGGACGACGAACCGCCAACTAGAAAAGCAACAAAAAAAGTGCCAGGAGCCATTCCCGTCTTCTTACGGGAACCGACTCCTGACACTTCACTCGCCCAGCGAACCCTTGCGGACCCGGAGCGTTCGATCGCGGCGACGTTTCCGCCCACATGATCGACGAATCGACCAATTGGCGCCGCGGCGATGCGGTTTCGATTTACCCACCGACACGACTCGCAATGGAGACGCCTCGATGCTTTGTCACCAAGTATTAGGTAACCATGTCCTTAAGCTTCTTCAGCGGACGAATCTTCACGACGTTGCGGGCCGGCTTGGCCTTAAACGTCGTCGGCTCGCCCGTGAACGGGTTCGTGCCTTGCCGTTCTTTCGTCGCCGGCTTGTGCTGGACGACGATCTTGGCAATGCCGTGGATCGTAAACGACTTCGGACCGCGACTACCGACGGCCTTCTTGATCTGGTCCGCGAGCGCATCGAACACGTTCGATATGTCGCGCTTCGAGAGGCCGGTGGTCTCGGCAATCGTCGAGAACACTTCGGTCTTGGTTGGTGGTTTGGCAGCAGCTTTCGCCATTTTGCTGAATCCTCCAGGCTTTGTTCGGGTGCAGTGAAAGGTCCTCAACGCACCTCCATTTGTGCGTTGCGACGGTCAAAATTACATCGTGCTGGCATATGAACACAAGCCGGAAAATCGTCGAATCGCCCAGAAAACCCGGGGTTTTCGCCGCCGACCGG
>JANNTD010000390.1:0-6116 GCA_031403315.1 Planctomycetota bacterium | reverse complement strand
GCGCGCGATCCGCACCGACAACGGCGTCCCCTTCTCCTGCGCCCAGGCGTTGTTCGGCCTCAGCAAGCTCTCGGTCTGGTGGCTACGGCTCGGCATCGCGATCGAACGCATCCAGCCCGGCAAACCGCAACAGAACGGCCGGCATGAACGCATGCACCTGACCTTGAAGAAAGAAGCCACCAAACCGGCCGCCAAGAACTTCCTGCAGCAGCAGGCCAAGTTCGACGCGTTCGTGCACGGCTTCAACCAGGAGCGCCCGCATCAGGCGCTCGCGATGCATTGCCCGGCGGAACATTACGCGCCGTCACCCCGCCCCTACCGCGGGCTCGAGCGGCTCGAGTACCCGTTCCACGACCGCACCGTCACCGTCACCCGCTGCGGCCGCATCTGCTTCGGCCGGCAGAAGATCAATCTCAGCAACGTGTTCGCCGGTCAGAACGTCGGGGTCAAGGAAATCGACGACCAGATCTGGCTGGTAAGCTTCATGCACTACGATTTAGGATTCTTCGATCACGAGACATGCCGCATTGAAAGCTGCGAAAATCCCTTCGCCGCAAAAGTGTTACCCATGTCTCCGGTATAAAACGTCACCTATGTGACCGGAACGGACCGTACTGAACTGGCGCGCCCGGAGAGATTCGAACTCCCGACCCCCTGGTTCGTAGGACGCTATGGATTTTTCTACCTGTTCGGAATCAACAAGTTAGATGGCCTGCCCTCGCCTAACTTACCGCCGAGACTCGCTGAGTTACGCCGAGTACATATCCAACCCTACGCTGCAGCATGCTGCGCCAAGTTTACTCTCGGCCCCAAGCTGCCGTCGACGTGCGTCCGCTTCCAAGCCAACCATTATCGATCGCGGCGCGTCGCGACACGGCTACTCCGGTAACTTTACGTCGAACTTGATGGCCGCAAGTTGTTCGGGCGCCATGCCATGCTTGCGCAAATAGGGCAGCCAGCGCGGGTCTTCGTGAAGATTCTCGCAAAATTGGGAAAACGCAATCGAACCGAGCGAGGGGTCCCGCTGCTGAGCCGCCTTTTCCAGCCATTCAAACGCGCGATCGGTGTCGCCGCGAAACGCCGCCTCGTCAGCGATATAGCTCGCGTTTTTGTCTCCATGGCTTTTAATCATCTCAGCCAATGCGGCTTCGGATGCAGCCGATTGTCCGAGCGCGTGATGGGCAAGGGATTTCACGTGCAGGCGCCACGCGGCATCAGTCTCAAGTCGCACCTCCGCGAGAGCCGCTTCTGCGTTGCCCTGCAGCACCAAGACCTCACCGATGACGCCGTGCCCACCCATGGCCGACGGGCTGAGGGCAAGGGCTGAGCGGTATTGCGTGATAGCAGCGTCCCAGTGCCCCGCATATTTGTGTGTGAGTCCCAGTTCTAAGTGTGCATCGGCATTCAGCGGGTCGTGGACTGCCAAATATTTCCCGATCTCTATGGCCTGATCTAAGCGGCCAAGGCGCCGCAACAGTAATCCGGCCCACTCAATGATGTCCGTGTTGCTCGGATCCAGCGCAAGCGCGTGTGAAAGGTGCCTTGCGGCGCTTCGAAGATCCAGGTCGTAATTGATTGCGATCCAGCCAAGTCGTGCGTGTGCCTGGGCGTATTGCGGGTCAAGTGCCAGTGCCTTGTGAGCTGCTTCAGATGCGAGCCGAAATGCCTCGTCGGATCGCCTTATGCCGTCTATCCCCTGGTAGGCATAGTTATTGGCCAAGCCGTCCCATGCCTCGGCATAGCCAGGGTCGAGCTCCAGGGCTTGCCGGTAGAGAGAAATTGACTGCTCGTACGCCAAGGGAGTGTGCTGCTCCCCGATGTCGCGGGCCTTCAGAACCAGCGCATAGGCCTCTGGTTCCTTCTCCTTTGCCTTAGGTGCAGCGCCGAGCAGTTTGATTTTCAGTTCCGAGACGACGGCTTTGGCGATCTCGTCCTGCACCGCAAAGATGTCGTCCAATGGCCGGTCGTACGTGTTCGACCATAGGTGGGTGCTATCAGAGGCGCGCACTAGTTGCGCCGTGATGCGCAGCTGTTCGCCGGACGTGCGCACGCTGCCTTCCAACACGTACGCGACGTTTAGCCGCTTGGCGATCTCGGCGAGCTCGATGTTCTGGCCCTTGAAGGCGAACGAGGAGGTGCGCGCGATAACCTTGAGGTCTTGAACCTGTGAGAGCAGGTTCAGCAACTCCTCCGCCATGCCGTCGGCCATGTACTCCTGATTCTTGGTAACCGACATGTCTGCGAAGGGCAGCACGGCAATCGAAGGTACTTCCGAGACGCTCGCCACGCGCGACTCGTCGGCCGATCGCCGTGTCAACCAGACACCGGCCAGGAGACCGGCGAGAACGAAAATGACGATGGTTCCAATTGCGAACGCCAGTCGACGCCTATTTCGTTGCAGCGCCTCATCGGTGGATGGAGACGAAGAAGCCGATCTCGCATCTGGGAAAGTACCCGCTTCAGTGATCGCATCGGTCGTCGGCAGGGGCTCGCTGGCGACCGGACAAATAAACCGATATCCCAATCGCGGCAACGTCTCGATGTAGTGAGGATTCGCGGCGCTGTCACCCAAGGTGTCCCTGAGCGCCGACAAGGCGTTATTCAACCCGTGGTCGAAATCGACGTAGACGCTCGAGGGCCAGACTCGCTGCCGGAGCTCCTCGCGCGTGACGACCTGTCCTGCGCGCTCAACCAGGCACTTCAGGATTTGGAAGGGTTGCTCCTGCAGACGCCGGCGAACACCTGCTTGGCGCAATTCATGGGCGCGCACGTCCAGCCCGAAGTCGCCGAAGCGGAAGATATGTGTAACTTCGGTCGGCTCATGCACGGAGGTTTCCGTCCGACTGATGCGGCAGTGAAGCCATTCTATTGACGCGAATTGGCGTCACCTAACTTCGTGGAGAAAACCTAATGAATTCAGTAGGAAGGCAACGGGGTACTCCTCCCGAGTCAAGAATTTGCGCGACGCGCTTCTGTATGGCCCGGAATGGACAGGTGAAATACCCGTTCAATTTCAAGGGCGTATCGAAGGATAAAAAAAGGAGACATGCGTGAGGGGTGCGCGATTGATGGCTCAAAAAGCTTGGAGGAGACTCGACCACGAACATTGCAATTTTGCCGTCGACAAGCTGGTGAACGGGGGCGAGTCATCTACGTGAAAACCGTCGGTCAGCACTGTGCGGCTGCTAACGATTCCGCGAATTGCAATGTCACGGTTCGTCTCGCCCCTGCGCGTCGTCGTATCGTTGCTTTCACGCTGGCGGCGGGAATCGGAATCGCGTTTGCGGCGCCCGGCGACCTTGACACTGGCTTCGGCGACAACGGACTGCTGTCCTTAACAATTGGTGATTATTCTGAGAGCCGTGCAAATTCGATTGTTCAGCAAGTCGACGGCAAGCTCGTACTGGCGGGCGTGACCACCGGCATCGTCGATAGCAGCGACTTCGTTGTTGTGCGGCTGTTAGCGGACGGCACGAAGGATGCCACATTCGGCGTCGATGGGATCGCGACTGCCGATTTCGGCGAATCTCGCGACTTCACGAATGCAATGATCCAGCAGTCGGACGGTAAGTTGGTGCTGGCGGGTGGGACATCGTTTGAGCCTGCGACAGAAAGTTCGGACATTGCGCTGGCACGATTCAACGCCGACGGATCGCTCGACGCCACGTTTGACGATGACGGTCGAGTGACATTGGACATTAATCTTATCGACCATGCTTCGGATCTGATCCAGCAAGCCGACGGAAAGCTCGTAATTGCGGGCGTAAGCAAATCGACAACGACGGACTGGCCTGGGCCAGGTCGGGCGATTTTTGCGAGATTCAACGCGAATGGGTCTCTCGACACGACCTTTGGTTCGGGCGGAACGACCCTGGTCGACTTCGGCGGTGGATTGGTATCCGCGGCTAACAGTCTTGCACAGCAAGCCGACGGCAATCTCGTAGCGGTTGGCTTGGTGCAGGGTGAGAACAGCCTCGATATGGGGCTCATGCGCCTCACTGCAAACGGGATGCTTGATTCCGCGTTCGACGGCGACGGCATGCTTGCTGTGGATTTCGGCGGAAATGCTGATGTGGCGAATGCGGTCGCCATTCAACCCAACGGGGCTATTGTCGTTGCGGGCTACTCGCAACTTACCGATGGAAGCGGCCTCTTTGACTCCGCACTGTTGCAGATCAACGGCGATGGCAGTCTCGACGGCACGTTCGGAGTTGGGGGCAGATCCATCATCGATCTGGGAGGTCATCGAAGCCGTCTGGATTCAATCGCGGTCCTATCGGACAACTCGCTTGCGGCCATCGGTACACGAGAGATTGTGTATCGAGACATTGTGAATAACGTTGCCGCGGACATGATCCTTGCGCGTTTCAATTCCGATGGCACCCTCGACCTGACCTTTGGCGCCGAGGGAGTTGCAACAGCGGACTTCAGTCACGGGGAGATTGTTCCCTTCACTCAGGGCGAGGCGGTTGTCCAGCAGGCCGACGGAAGACTTGTCGCCGTCGGTTCGACCATCTACGGCTACGGTGATATTGCCGCGGCCCGATTCGACGATGACGCCGCGCATTCGGGCGTAGTCGGGCTAACCCAGACGATTCAGGTGGTAGTCGAGGCCACGGCAACGGTGGCCTACACGGTTCGCCGCACCGGGGGAAAAACCGGTCTAATCAGCGTTGATTATGAGACCGTGGACGCAGAAGCGCAGGCGGGATCCGACTTTGTCGCCGCGTCCGGCACGCTCACCTGGAACGATGGTGAGGTGGACGACAAGACAATCGCGATCAACTTGATCGCAGATTCGGTCGCGGACTCCGGCGAGAGATTCCAATTATTGCTCACGTCGCCGACGGGCGGTGCTGTCCTTGCGGCCAGTACGGCCACTACGCACATCAGGGATGTGGATGTACCCGGAAGGCTGGCAATACCGTTTGCCGCGGACCCAATTGCCCGCACAGAGGGCGCTTCAGACATTACGGTTCCCGTGAGCAGATTCTACGGTTCAGAAGGCGAGGTCAGTGTCAGCTATACCGCGAGCGGTGATGCTACGTCCGGCCAGGACTTCGACACGTCCGGAACTCTCACTTGGGCGGACGGTGAAACCGGGCTGAAATCTATCGTGGTCGACTATCTCGAAGACGCTGATATTGAAGGCCAAGAGTCGTTCCGGATCGAACTGACTATGCCAACCGGGGGAGCCTGGATTGATTCGTCAGAGAATTTTAAGGTCATGATTATCGTCGACAATGACGAAGGATTCCGGCTTCGTGCTACCTCTGTTTCTGTGAACGAAAACGCTGACGCTGTGCAAATTCTCGTTGAGAGAAGTGGGGCGTCGAATACTGCGGCGAGTGTCGACTATTCGACGGCAAATGGCACCGCCATTGCGGGCTCCGACTATTCCGCTACCAGTGGCACTTTGACATGGGCCGCCGGCGATCCGGAATCCATTAAGGCAATCGAGATACCGATCACTGATGATCAAGACGATGAGAACAATGAGAGCTTCACCGTTTCGCTTTCGAATGTAACGGGCGGAATCGGATTGGCACGAGGCAGGACTGCGACCGTGACAATCGTCGACAACGACACGACAGGAGGCGGAGGTGGCGGCGGTAACGGTGGCGGCGGTAACGGTGGCGGCGGCACGATCGACCTCAAGCTGCTGGCGTTGCTTGCACTGCTCAGCATGTTTGCGAATGTAAACGCAGTACGGCAGACCGGTAGCGCGGCTTACCGCAAGCGAATACGTCGTCGTATTGCCGGAACAGGATAAATCACGTCGCCGTTACCACTTTCAAGAAACAGGGGGGAGCCATGCAAACAAAGACATTTCGGCCCACCAAAAGATTGTTCGGATGGGGCTTGGCTTGCCTAGTCAGCTGTGGGTCTTTTGGAGCCACCGCGGCAAGTCCCCAATGGCAATCCATCGGCCCGGCGCCACCTGCGATTCCGGCGCCGATCGCTGCCCATGCGCCCTCGCAGACGATCTATATCGGCAGCCTCGGCGGCGGTGTGCTGAAGAGCACAAACGGCGGTACTACGTTCTTCGCGCTTAACGACAATTCTCTCACTTCGTATATCACGTCGATGGTCATGGATCCCAACGATCCGAATGT
>JANNTD010000389.1:0-8787 GCA_031403315.1 Planctomycetota bacterium | reverse complement strand
GCGATTCGGCTCGACCCGAACCAGATCTCCGGCCTCGGTGAGCTCGCGCCGTTCGCCGAACATCAGCATGTGCTCGAGCGCCGGCGAGACCAGGTCGGGCGGCTCCTGGGTCGGGCTGGGAAACCGCGCCGGGTCGTACTTCTGATACGTGTGGACGACGCCGCCGAGCGTGTTGCGGTTGGCCATGGTGGGAGGGATCAGGGGCCAGGGGTCGGGGGTCAGGGTTTCGCTAGTTGCTGGTGCAATTATAGCGGGGTCACAGCCAGTGGATGGTGGGGGACTTTGGAACGCGATTTTTCTGCACCAAAATGATTTCAATTTGGAGCGTGGGGCGAGCGGACAAGACTTAGAAACATGGAGTTTTCGGTGCGCGGGTGGTGCAAAATGGGGTGTCATTTTGGAACTCGCGGAGTATTTTGGTGCAGGTCGTTTTTCGGCAACCGCGGATGAACGCGGTGGGGATGGCAGAAGTCGGGAGCTGGCCGTTGAGGAAGCGCTTCGGCGTGCGGAGATGATGATGCCGGGCTGTGCGGATTGTGGCGGAGATTAATGTTCGTATGTACATTATATGGCGGTCGTGGCCAAATTCAAGAACTATTTTTGGCCACTTCGGAATTTACCACAGAGAGCACAGAGGACACGGAGAGGAGGCAAAATAGAGTTTGGCGATCAACTTAGGGAAGATGGGAACAGCGGCCGAGTGTGAGGTGGCCAAAAGTTGGTGCTTGACAAGTCTTCTGGTCTGTTTGACCGGCGCGAACTTGCGGCGGTAGAATGGCCGCGCTCGGCGGGATCGGCATTGTGAGCAACTGCGGGCTTCCGCCTTCTCCATTACCATCTCTCTCTAGCGAGTTACACTATGAACCCGATGACTTGCCCACGCTGCGAGACCAACCTGGCGTACGTCGGCACCAAAGCATTTCATGAAGGAGCGCGATGGGGTTTCATGGGCGAGCTCGGCGAGTTATTCGTCAACAAGGAGCGGTTCGACGTCTATGTGTGCGAGCGGTGTGGGCGGGTGGAGCTGCTTGTCGATGGGATTGGGGAAGAGTTTCAGCCGCATTGAGCTTAGTTTGGTGTTTTAGCGCGATAGCAGATATAATCCTTGTATCTCGGCAGCTAGCTTTGGGAACTCGGCTTTTAAGGAATCCAAATGAGCACCGATTCGCTATTCGACCTGACACCTCCCGAAAAGCTTCAATTGGTTGAGGACCTCTGGGATGATTTAGCTGCGACGCCCTCGGACGTTCCGATCCACGACTGGCAGAAGGAGGAGCTTGCCAGGCGAAAAGCCAATTTGACGAGCAAGCCAGCATCCGGTGTCTCTTGGGACGAGGTGAAAACCAGGATCCGGAGTCGTCATGGCCGCTGAGTTGATTCTTGCGCCGGAGGCCGAGCAAGACGTTCAGCAGGCGTACGATTGGTACGAATTGCGACGGATGGGGCTGGGAGAAGAGTTCCTAAGTTGCATCGACGCCTGCATCCATTACATCTGCCGGATGCCGGAATTGCACGCCAAAGTTCACGAAAATTACCGACGGGCCCTCGTTCGGCGCTTTCCCTACGCAATTTTCTACGAGTACAACGATCGGACGGTCACGGTCTTTTGCGTGTTCCATACGTCTCAAAATCCGGAGAAATGGCGAACCCGATTGCCGTGAATCCAATTGATTGATCGGGTTGTGACCGCGACTTCGCGTGCGTTGGCACTCAGTCATTCACGAATGGACGCGGTGGGGTTTCATGGGCGAGATCGGCGAGCTGTTCGTCAATAAGGAACGGTTCGACGTTTACGTCTGCGAGCGGTGTGGTCGGGTCGAGTTGTTTGTCGATGGTGTGGCGGAACGGGTTTGGAGTCTGCCGCAATTGTTGGAAACGGCTGCGAACTTTCAACGGAGATAACATGGCGCAATTCCTTGTAGTTAGCGACGATCAGCATAAAGCGTTTTTTAACGCAGATATGATATGCGCGTTCCGTATAAAGAAGGCTGAGGACGGAAGTATTCCCGTTGACGGTGAGGTTGAGGTCGAGTTTGTCGGTGGGTCAAAAACGAGATTAGTCGGGCCAACCGCACAACATTTCTTGATAGCAATGGAAAAGCTGCTGTTTTGATTGGGTCGAAGTTTATTGAGCAACCCAATCATGGGACAGTGCCAGTCCGCTTGAGAATGGACAACTGAACTCTTTGTTAGGCGGCATGATTAGTGACAACAAACTGGTTAGCGCGCTGGCGAGTCAAACATAGCGATTTTGCGGTGCCTTGCATCGTCAGCGACCGATGGTTGGAGTTTTCACAGGCTGGCTCTGGGAATACGCACGAAGGAGAGGCGATTACTCTCACGGTCATGACCGAAAATGCAGACGAGAAACCCCGAAAGCTTTGCGAGCTAATTGTGACGCGCGAAGAGCTACTACGCGTGCTGAATTTGATAGAGAAACCCGCTAAATAGCGTGCGAGGAGGCGACATGCGACGACTCTCCATCGTAGTGGCCACGGCGATAGCAATTGTGGCTGCCGCTCTGGTCCTCTGGAGAACGACGGGGCCTGCGATGCTGGGACAGTTTGTCTCCGTCCTATCGAGCGACGAGCTTTATCCTCCTGCACCGACCATGCCTGCGACCGTTCCGACGCCCGTGGAGGACCTGCTTGCAGAGTATGAGGCTTTCCTGCGCAGCGATTGCCCAACTGTCTTCACGGCGCTACAGCCAGGATTGAGCGACGCACGGATCGATGAGCTGGAGCAGTCCCATGGCCTCAAGCTCACCGATGACCTGCGCGCCTTGTATAAATGGCATAATGGAACTCCCAGGAGCGCGAACGTCGACGCATTTCCCAATCATGAGTTTATCCCATTCGATGTCGCACTAACCAATCGAACTTTGCATGGCCAGCAAGTTGCGGCGGAGAGCGCTCAGCGACAGCAAGTGCATGCCGCGTTCGCGGGGCATCGCGATGATTGGGTCGACGTTATTGTCGACTTGGCCGGTGATGGCTACTTCTTTGATCCCGGCAGATCCGAATCACAAGGGTCATTTTTCTTTTGCTTCGCGGAGGACGGCAGCTACATGTTCTACCCGCAATTCCGGAACTACCTTGCAGCGATCGTGGAAGGCCAGAAGTCCGGCGTTTTCAATGTCGGAGCGCGCGGCGTAGACACAAGCGACTTTGAAAAGGCGCACCAGCTCATGCGGCGCTTCGGAGCCGCGGCTCCTCGCTGAGGCAAGCACGCACCATACCAAGCATTGGGAAATGGGAAAGAGGATAAGTCCAATTAGCTCTAATTGGACTTATCACCTTTTTACTTCTTTTTACTGTTATGTCGGGTTCAATCCATGATCGTCCATTCCAGGAACGGCTGGGAGATTTGCGTGATCTTGTCCTGCGGGGCGTTGGTGAGTTTGTCGTCGAGTGTTCCGACCGGGTCGAACTTCACGTCGACCTTGATGTAGGGACAATCGCGGTAGGCGTAGCGCCGTGCGGTTCGCGTGGATAGGCCGCCTTCTTCTTTAAACACGTTCAACAAGTCTCCACGTGTCATGCCGGGCTTGATCGCTCGCATCTCGAGGAGGCTGGCGGCAACCCACGCGGTGTGGTCTGTCGCATTGCTCGCCAGCTTTCCGGCGGCTGCCAAGACCGTCCGAACGCGCTCGTCCGCGCGCGGGTCGTCGCCGGTAAAGAACTTGGCCGTCGGATAGCCGAGCTGGATTTGGAGCTGGTCCTCGTGCAGGTTCTGGTCGAGCGGAACTGAATCGACGAGGATAACCGGCGTGGAAAAACTCCGCGACGAAGCGCTGGTGGTGAATGTCCCCTGATATATCGTCTTTCCGCCGACGACAACCGCAAAGGGGACACCGGAGACCAAGCGCCGCCCCTTCAGCAGCTTCTCGCAGAGAGCGCCGCGGACCTGCGGCAGTAATGTGAGTGTGTGGGTCGCCAAGTCGTACGAGCGGATTTGATCGGAGGCCACGAGGACGTTTCCAGCCTCGTCTCGAATTTCGAATTCCGCCGTGTCGGCGGCGGCCGCCGGTTGCAAGCAACTAGCCGCCAGGAACCCGATCACGAATACAAGCAGCGATTTGCAGTGCGTCACGGTCACCTCCTTTGCCGACGCCGAGTCCCACGAGCCGACGACGATCGCAGTCTCCGCGGCACTCGGCCTGTGGCTTCGACGCGTTACCAATCCAATACGTTCCGGAAATTCTCCCAAATGGTCCGTGAACTTGCGCCCACGGCTAAGTGATGCCGCCGCTCGGCGGCTGGAGAGGGATTTTCGTACTACATTGTCGCCTGGACGCGAGCTTGCTCGGCCAGGGCGTAGTCGACGAGCTCGCCGGTGAAAGCGTCGGCGGTTTGGATTGGTTCGCGGGCCAAGGGCTCGACGAGGTAGGCCAAGCGGAGAACGTCGCCGCGGAGTGAGAAGCAGGGGGCGAGGCCGAGGAAGCCGAAACCTTCCGCTTCCAATTCCTCGGCAATGGCGGGCGTGGCGGGGTCGGCGAGTGGCAGCTCGGCGTAGACGGCTTCGGCGTGGGAGCGCTCGATGATCTCGCGCTTGGCATGGCGTATTAGCTGGACCGTGTCGGCACCGAGCGTTTCGGCGCGGATGAAGGCGCAAGCGGCGCCGGAGTCGATCTTCACGGTGAGCGTGCCGTGGCCGGTGGCGGCGGGGACGGCAGTGCCGATTTCGATGGGGCACTCGAGGTTCGTGTAGATCTTGGTCACCATCGCGCGATGTCGGTCGGGAATGAAGACTGTACGCGGTGTTGCCGGCTCGAGCCATTGGAAGAAGAGCGTGCAACTCAAGCGTTGCGGTAGGTTGGTCGAGATATTTTTGAATTGCATGCTCCGGGGCGCGATGGCCAGATCGACACAGGTGAGGTGCGCGCCGTGCTTCAAGTCGGACTGCTGGGTGCGGGTGTGCGCGGTCACGGCATCGGCGAAAACGCCGACGAAATTGAGGTGTTTGGCCTCGGCAAGGGCAGCGTCTTTCATGCGGTCCAACAGGCCGCGGCCACGATGAGCGGGATCGACGACGGCCTGGCCGCCTTCGGCCACGGGGCCTTCTTCGTCGCGTTCAAGTGCATAGTGTCCGGCGAGCTGGCCAGCGGCGCCGACGGCAACGAACGAGATGTTTGTGTTCGCAGCGTTGAGGGCGGCGACGCGATCGGGATAATACACGTCGTCGTTGAGGTAGCTATTGCCGTAGGCGCGGTACATCAGCTGCGAGACTTGGATCGCTTCGTCGGGCCGCATGCGGCGGATCGTGTATTCTTGCGCGGGCGCGAGTGGAGCGTCTTCGTTGAAAGGTGCAAGGGCGGCAGCGTGGGCTTTGTCGGTGATGTGGGCGTCGTGGAGCCACTTCACGAGCTGGATCGCCTTGCCCTCGCGGCCGTAGCCGAGCCAGTGGAGTTCGTCGACGACTTCGGCACCCGGCCAGTTGAGGGCGATTTTGCTGGCGGCGGGGACGGTGGGATCGTGGAGCCGCTGTTCGAGCGCGGCGACATCTTGCGGCAGGCCATAATCGCGGACGATGAACTCGAGCTTGCCCCCTTCTTCGCGGACGGTGAGCTCGATCGAGCCCTGTTCGCCGGTTGGGTAGGCGTGGTCGATTGCGTGTCGCGCGGCGGCGAGGACGCACTGGCCGAGCTTCTCGGCCACGGTGGCGTCGAGTGGCCACTGCTTCAGCGTTTCGCGAGTGAACGCGCCGATGCCGGGGAGGACGCGGGGGTCGCTCGTGAAGATTAGTTCGAGTTGCATAGGGAAGTATAGGTTACGGCGGGCGTCGTGGGGCGTGACGTCCGCGCGTCGCAAGCGACGCGGCTAAATGTGGCGTCCCTATTGTGGAGAGATGAAGACGTCACTCTTGGGGAATTGCTCGAAGAGCCCGGCCGGTTTGCCGAAGTTGGTGGCGAGGATCTCGGCCGGGTTGCCGGCGATCCATTGGGAGAGGTCGATTGCCTTGTACTCGCCGGTGTTGAAGCCGATCAGCAGGCGCGAGCGGGTCTTGCCGATGTTTTCGATCGAGTGGCCGAAGCCTTGCGGGATGTAGCCGACGTCGCCGGTGTTGAGCGTCTCGCTGCGGAAGCGGCCGTGGGAGCCGAACATCGTGACGCTCACCTGGCCCTCGAGGACATATTGCCATTCGTCGGAGGTGGGGTGCCAATGCAGCTCGCGGAGTCCGCCCGGTTCGAGTTCGAGCACTACGCCGGTGACGGTGGTCGAGATGGGGAAGCGGCTCGCATCGACGCGCCATTCGCGGCCGCCCTTGTGAATCGAGTGGGGCGGCTCGGCGAGCAGGCGGAATTTGTGCGTGTTGGGCGGCGACTTGAGACCTTGCAGATTCGGCGGTTGTTCGGCCGAGGGAATTGCGCCTTTGGCAAAGTAAACCTCGCTGGTGGGGAAGCCGTCGAAGGCCGATTCGGGCAGGCCGAAGTTTTTGGCCAACAGCAGCTTGGGCGCGTGGCCGATCCAATCGCTGATGCTGAACGTGCCGAACTCGGAGAAGTAGCCGTTGTCGAAGATCAGGATGAAGTGCGTCGGCTCGTTGCCGAGGCAGCAGAGGACGTGGCCGTATCCGCGCGGGAAGTACCAAATGTCGCCCGGCTCGAAGTCGTTCGTCTCGGCGTAACCGTGTGGGTCGATGGTGGTCGTGCGGACGCGGCCCGAGACGACGAACGCCCATTCAGCGGCGGTGGCGTGCCAATGGAGCTCGCGCATTACTCCCGGTTCGAGCGTCATCGAAACGCCGGCGATGCCCTTCGAGATCGGGAGCTGAGCGACGGTGGCTTCCTTGCCGACGCTCTTGCCGATGACTTTGCCGACAGATTTTTCCAGCTCGAACTTGAAAGTCGGCAGCTCTTTGCCAGATAGCAGCGGATCGGGTTCGTTGTTGTTCATGGCAACATCCTTGTGCTTAATCAACTCTTGTCAGGCGGGCTCGTGCGATCGTTTGGCGAGGCGGGCGAGCAGCGTTTCGGCAGCGCCGCTGTCGATGGCGGCGGCGGCTTCGGCGGCGGCGGTTCTTGGGTCGTTCGTTTTGCCGAAGGCGATCAGGCCTGCGGCGGCGTTGAGGATGACGATGTCGCGGGCCGGGCCGGCGACGCCGTCGAGGATTTGGCGGACGATGGCGGCGCTCTCCGCGGGGGAATCGACCGCTAAGCCGGCAAGCGGCTGGCGGGTGAGGCCGAAGTCTTCGGGGGTCCAAGTGAAGTCGCGCAGGCCGTTGCCGCGCGTCGCGAGCGACGCGGCTAAATTTGTCACTTCGGTGACTTGGGTGACTCCGGCGAGGGTGACGTCGCCGAGGCCGTCTTCGCCGGAAACGACGAGCGTGCGTTTGGTGCCAAGTCTGGCCAATGCGCCGGCGAGGAGCGGTCGCAGTTCCGGTCGGCCGGCGCCGAGCAATTGGTGCGTCGCGCGGGCCGGGTTCACCAGCGGTCCGAGGATGTTGAAGATCGTGCGGATGCCGAGTTGCTTGCGGACCGCCGCGACGTGCTTCATCGAGGGGTGTGCGAGCGGCGCGTAGCAGAAACAGAGGCCCAGCTCGTTGAGGCAGGCTTCCACTTGTGGCACGGTGGCGCTGACGTTGACGCCCAGCTCGGCGAGCACGTCGGCGGAGCCGCTGCGGCTGGTGATGCTGCGGTTGCCGTGCTTGGCGACGGGTACGCCGGCCGCCGCCGCGACGATCGCGGCCGTGGTGCTGACGTTGAACATGGCCGAGCCGCCGCCGCCAGTGCCGCAGGTGTCGAGGAGTTCGGCGTAGCGGCTGCGGATCGGCGACATGTGCTGGCGCATCGCTGAGGCTGCGCCGGCGATCTCGTCGACCGTCTCGCCCTTGGTGGCCAAGCCGATGAGCAGCAGACCGATTTGTGCGTCGCTCCACTCGCCGCGCATGATCGAATCGAAGGCGGCGGACATCTCCGGCATCGACAAATTCTCGCCGCCGGCGATGCTGCCGAGCAGGGTGGGAATATCCTTAGTCATGAGCGGATTGTAGTTTGTCGCGGGCCGCTCTAGAATAGGCGTGATCGGAGGGGCAGTTTCCTGGTGGCGGACGGGAATTGGCCGGAGTACGGATGGCCAGAAAAGTGATTCTCGATGTGGACCCCGGCGTCGACGACGCCGTGGCCATGTGTCTCGCGCTCGCCGCGCCGGGGCTGGACGTGCTGGCAATGACGGCGGTGGGCGGCAACGTCGGCGCCGAGCAAGCCACCCGCAACGTGCAGGCGATTGTCGAGCAGCTCGATCCACGGCGGTGGCCGCGGCTGGGGGCGGCGTCGGGCGAGCGGATGCTGCGGGCCGACGCGCGACATATCTTTGGGGCCGACGGACTATGCGGGGCCCATTTTCCTTGCGCCGAGCTGCACCACCAGCGGCCGAGCGTGAAAGTGATCAGCGACGAGGTGCAAGCCGCGCCGGGCGACGTGACGATCATCGCCCTGGGTCCGCTCTCGAACATCGCCGCCGCGCTGCAGCAGCAGCCAGATCTGGCGTCGCAGATCGGGCACCTGATCATTCTAGGCGGCACGGTTTCGGGACCGGGGAACGTCACGCCCGCCGCCGAGTTCAACATCTATTGCGATGCCGAAGCGGCCCGCGACGTGTTTCGCTCGCCGGTCACCAAGACGGTGATTCCGATCGACGTGACGAACCGCATCCTGTTCGGCTTCGACATGCTGCAGAAGATTCCCAGCGGCGAATCGCGGACGGCGCAGCTCTTGCAGCGGGTGCTCCCCGGTGCGTTTCGATCCTATCGACAGAATCTCGGGCTCGAAGGCATCCATCTGCACGA
>JANNTD010000388.1:0-1345 GCA_031403315.1 Planctomycetota bacterium | reverse complement strand
CCTCGGCGGTCTGCTGGGCGTGGCGGCGGCCAAGGCCGGCGGTGGTAGCCTCGATATCGGCTCCATCATCGGCAGCGTCGTTTCCGGCGGTGCTGGCGGCGGCGTACTGATGGCCGTAATCGGCCTCGTTCGTTCGATGTTGGCGAAGTAAGATCAAAATCCGAACTTGAGTATAGGAGCGGTCATCCAACCTGGGTGGCCGTTTTTTTATCGAGATTTGTCGCCCAGGCGCAAGCCCTGAACACCCATCGGGGATAGCTTGGGGCGGATGCTGGAAATTACGCCGGAGTTGACGCCCGCCCAGCCAATTTCGCCGGACAAACGGCCGTATTCGATCTTGGGGCAGCGGTTCATGACAACCTGTATGCCTTGGGCCTCGGCCTCGGCAGCGGCGGCATCGTTGCGCACACCAAGCTGCATCCAGATTACATGGATGCCGAGCTTGTCCTTGAGTGCGATGGCGTCGCGTGTCACGTCGAGAGCCGCTTCGGAATTGCGGAAAATATCGATGATGTGCACCGGAGCGGCCAGGTCGCTCAGTCGGGCGATGACCGATTGCCCAAGGATCTGTTGACCGACAAGGCCCGGATTGATCGGAATCACCGAAAAGCCTTTGGCCAGCAGATACTTCATCACGAAGTAGCTGGGCCGGTTGGTGTTGGCGCTGGCGCCAACCATCGCAACTACGCTGTTGGATCGTAGGATGTCAGCGATCAGATCGTCGGAATAGCGGTCGTGGTTGATGGATGTGTCCTCGCTCAGGGCAGCGTCACGTGACCAAGCTGGTTCATTGGAAAGAACGGATTGTGCGCAACTTCCCACAAGTGGCCATCGGGATCAGCGAAATAGCCCGAATATCCGCCCCAGAAAACCTTTTCCGCAGGCTTTCTCAACGAGGCACCGCAGGCAACCGCGTGTGCGAGGACAGCGTCGACCTCGGTTTCCGTTGCCACGTTGTGCGCCAGCGTGACGCCTGAAAAACCGGATGCTGTATCGTCCGCGTGGGCGTCGGCGGCGAGCGCCGCTCGTCCATACAATGACAATACTACGCCGCCTGCCGAGAGGAATGTAACGCTCGGCTGCGATGCCGAAGATGCTTTGAAGCCAAGCTTTTCGTAGAATGCGCGAGCGCGCGTAACGTCGGTCACACCTAGGGTCACGAGCGTCAGTCGTGGCTGCATGATGCCTATTCTCCCGTCCATTTTGGCGCGCGCTTATCCAGGAACGCACCGATGCCTTCGGCGGCGTCCCTCGCCATCATGTTCTCCACCATGACGTTTGCCGCATAGGCATATGCCTCGGCGACTGGCAGTTCTACCTGCGTGTAGAAGGCGCGTTTGCCGAT
>JANNTD010000387.1:0-15236 GCA_031403315.1 Planctomycetota bacterium | reverse complement strand
ATTGTTGTTGGATTCCGCCAACTATTCCAACTATCGTGGCGGACGCGCCTATCAATACCGTGGTGGCTATGTGAAATCGTCGCCATTCCGTATAAGCCCACCGCATCAGGGACACTGGCATCTAGTCGTCGATCTTGGCGGCAACGCGGGAACTGTTCGCGCGTCGGCGCGATTGTTGAGCGTGGCATCCCATGGATAATGAGATTTCTCAACTTCCCGAGCCGAGTTTGTTGCCCGCGATACGGGTGGCGCCGCTTGGAGAGCTTCGAGCCTATGTGATTTCGGAAGAGGAGTTGAACGAACTGGAGAATGGTTCTCCCGCGTCACAAAATCTAAATTTTTCTTTGGCTTTGCTGGCGTCGGGATTTTCGTTCCTAACGACTTTGTTGACCACCGAGATTTCCTCCGTAAGGACATTCGCAGTTTTCGTCGTCGTCACTGCCGTTTTTTTGGTGGCCGGAGTCGTTCTGTTCGCAAGTTGGTTCAGGCTTCGGAAATCATCGCAAGGACTTGCGCAAAGAATTCGCGATCGAATGCCGCCGCCGCCAGGCATACCGTTGGCTTGACGATCGCTCGTTTGTGGCAAGCGTTGATCGCAAGCGGCGCTCGTTTCTTCATGCCTCAAGACCTCACACCGCCGCTTCACTCCGATGTCACCGCCAGTCAGGCGTCGCCGGCGTTCGACGATGGTCCCGCGCCGCGTGACGCCGATCAAACGGTGATCTCGACCGCACCGCTTCTCGAACCGCATCCGCTTAGGCGGCGGCAGCAGCCGAGCGAGCTCGCTGCAACGATGACGGGCCAGCAGCTTGGCGACATCAGGCTCGAAGAATTCGTCGGCGGCGGTGGGATGGGGGCCGTGTTTCGCGGAATCGATACGCGGCTCGATCGCGTCGTCGCGGTGAAAGTGCTCGCCACGCCACACGCCAGCGACGCCGATTCCCACGACCGCTTCGAGATGGAAGCCCGCAGCGCCGCCCGGCTCGATCATCCGAACATCGCCCGCGTCCACTACGTCGGCGAAGAGCGCGGCCACCGCTATCTTGTTTTCGAGTACATCGAGGGCACGAATCTCCGCGATCTGGTGTACGCCAACGGCCCGTTCCCGCTCGCCGACGCGCTCCGCTACATGCTGCAAATTGCCGACGCGTTGATGCACGCCTGGCAGCGCGACGTCGTGCACCGCGACATCAAGCCGTCGAACATTCTGCTCACGCCCGAGGGCCAGGCCAAGCTCGTCGACATGGGCCTGGCGCGCGTCGAGCAGGCCGATCCCGCCGAACATGAGCTCACCACCAGCGGCGTCACGCTTGGCACCTTCGACTACATGGCCCCTGAGCAGGCCCGCGACGCCCGGCAGGCCGACGTCCGCAGCGACATCTACTCGCTCGGCTGCACGTTCTACTTCATCCTCGTCGGGAAGCCGCCGTTCCCCGATGGCTCCGCCTTGCAAAAACTGCTCCAGCATCAATCGGGCGAGCCGCCGAACCTCGGCCGCTTTCGGCCCGACGTGCCCGAGTCCGTCGTCGAAGTCGTCGACACGATGCTCGCCAAGCGGCCGGAAGACCGTTTCCAGAATCCGGCGGAGCTACTGGCAGCACTCATCGCGGTGACCGAGCAACTGGGCGTCGTGTATCCGCAGATTTCGCTCCCGATCGGCTGGTCCTCCCGCCCGAGGGAAGCGACTTGGCTCCACCGCCACGCTCCCTGGCTGGTGCCGACCGCGTTGCTCTTGCTCTCGGTGCTCGCACTTGGGATCGTGTGGCATCGCCAGCAGCCGCCGCCCGCGTTTTCGGAGTTGCGCACAGAAAGTGCCGCAGCCAACGCGGCGAGCGACTCCGCCAAATCCGCCGACGAATCCCCAGCCACGGACGCCAACCAATGAGCAACTCGGCTAGCCGCCCCACTCCCACCGACGGCAAGTATCGGACCGCGCCCGTCCCATCGACGGAGATGCCCAGCGGCATCCCTTATATCATCGGAAACGAAGCGGCCGAGCGGTTCAGCTACTACGGTCTGTTGGCGATCCTGGCAATTTTTTTTACAGAGTATTTGCGAGACGTCTCCGGCAGTCTTGCGCCGCTGGATGAAAACACGGCCAACGAGTGGCAACACAATTTCATGGCGGCGGTCTATTTCTTTCCGATCATCGGCGCCATCTTGAGCGATTGGCTGTTCGGCAAGTATCGCATGATCATTTCGGTGTCGATCCTCTATGTCGTGGGCCACACGGTGCTCGCGCTAATGGACTTTCCACAATTCACCGGCATCGATCCGAAGCATCTCCTGATTTTGGGGCTCACGCTCATCGCCGTCGGCGCCGGCGGCATCAAGCCCTGCGTCTCCGCTCACGTCGGCGACCAGTTCGGCGAACAGAACAGGCATCTGATCAGCCGCGCCTTCGGCTGGTTCTACTTTTCCGTCAATCTCGGCGCGATGATTTCGATGCCGCTCACCCCGTGGCTGCTCAAGCATCACGGTCCTGGTTGGGCCTTCGGCGTGCCGGGTGTGGCGATGGCGATTGCGTCGCTCGTGTTTTGGCTCGGTCGCTACAAGTTCGTTCACATTCCGCCCGGGAGATCCGCGTTTTTCCGCGAGACTTTCAGCAGCGCAGGCCTCGGCGCAATTGCCAACTTGATTCCACTCTATCTCTTCATCATTCCATTCTGGTGTCTGTTCGATCAGACGCATTCTTCCTGGGTACATCAGGCGAAACACATGAACCTGGTCGGCTTCGATCCCGATGTGCTCCCCGCGCAGATGCAATCGGTCAACACAGTCTACGTGCTGGCGTTCATTCCGCTTTTCTCTTACGTCCTTTACCCGCTTCTTGGCCGCTTTTTTGAAGTCACTCCGCTCCGCAAGATCGGCATCGGCTTGTTCGTCACCGCGATCGCGTTCACGATCCCGTCGCTTGTCCAGCAGAGCATCGACGCGGGCGGCGCCCCGCACATCGGCTGGCAGTTTCTGGCCTACGCCCTGATGACCGCCGCCGAAGTGATGGTCTCGATCACCGGCCTGGAATTTTCATACACCCAGGCGCCCCGCAAAATGAAGTCGCTCGTGATGGGTGTGTTCCTGCTCTCGATCACGCTCGGCAATCTGTTCACCGCCTGGGTGAATGGCATCATCGCCGATCAAAAGGCGGCCGGCAATTCATTCCTGGAGGGTGCCAGCTACTATTGGTTCTTCACTGGCGTGATGGCCGTCACCGCGGTGTTGTATGTGATCTGGTCCCAGTTCTACCGCGGCCAGACCTATATCCAGGGCGAACAGGACTAGAATCGGCGGGCAGTCGCTGCATCGGCGGTTGACAACCGCTATATTTGGGGCATGATTTGAAGGTATTCCCGCCGTCGCTCTGCCGCCGCTTACGCTCCAGCCTGACCTTGTGGCAGTCCACCAACAGTGAGTTATCCCCGGAGAGTCTTTCGATGCGCAACGTCTGTGTGTTCCTCGTGGTCAGTGTCCTGGTGTCCGCCGTCGCCCAACCTGCTGCCGCCGTGCTTCAGTTCTACAAGGTGTGGGAGACCGAGTATCTCACGAACCATCCCGACCAGAACTACGCGACGCTCGTGAAGAAGCCGGCCAACCGCTGCTTCGTCTGCCACGTCGGCAAGAAGCGGACTCATCGCAACGCGTATGGCGTGCAGCTCGAAGAACTATTGGATTGGAAGAAGGACGCCAAGGACAAGGAAAAGATCGCCGCCGCGATCAAGCAGGTCGGCGAGATGCACGTCGATTCGAACGACGACACGAGCGAGACCTTCGCCGAGCGAATCGCCGCTGGCAAGTTCCCCGCCGGCGAACTGGAAGAGCTAAAAAAGGAACCGGCCGAGTAGCAAGCGCAGCGAGCAAAGCGAGCCGGGGCGTCCTCGCCCCCGGAATTCCCTGTCGATTCACGATCAGCTCACCGAAATCGGAATCGCTGTCTCAAGCAATTCCCCCGGCTTGAGAATCCGCAGCCCCGTCTCATGTCCTTCCGCCATCAGCCGGAACGAATCCGGCAGACACGTATAGGGCTCGATGCAAATCGCCTCGCGGTGCGGCGGCGTGTAGACGATGCACTGCGTGAACGACGTGTCGAACAACTGCGTCACCGTACGCCCGCTCGTCGGCTCGCGCAGCCAAGTGTGAACGAGCCCATCGGCCTCCGGCTGGAGGTCGGTGTACGACGTATCGAACGGCCGCCCCGCGAGCGGCGCCCCGCGATCGAGCTCCATTCCCGCCGGCACCGGCAGCACGCGCCCCGTCGCCAGCATGTCTTTGAGCTCCCAAATTTTCGACACCGGCGCGTAGACGAGCGTCTCTTCCAGCGCCGCGCCTTCGACGAGCGGCAGACGAAAATAGGTGTGCGTGCCAAATCCGCACGGCAGCGGCCCGTCGCCCGTGTTCTCAAAGCGAATGTCGGAGAGCAGTTCGCGCCCATGCACTTCGTAACTCACGCGGATCCGAAAATCACTCGGCCAATGCGAGAGCAGCGACGGATCGTCGACCGCAGCCTGAAACTCGCCGACGATCTTTTCCGGCCGCTGCTCCACGATCCGCCAAGGCCGCTTGTGGACGAACCCATGAATCGCGTTGCCAAATGCATCGCCCGGCTCGAGCTGATACTCGCGCCCGCCGAACGCATATTTCGCCTGCCCAATCCGCCCCGGAAACGGAAACAACAGCGGCACCCCGCTTCCCGACGGCCGCTCGTTGCCGCTCGCGAAATCCGGATGCGACCACAGCATCTCTCGCGGCCCATCTTCGAGCACGGGCCGCCAACTAAAACAGTTAAGCCCGAGGCTCACCAAGATCGTCGCCTCGGCACCGCTCGCCGGGTCGGCAATCGTCACAATCTGCGCCGCCATAGCAATCTCCGTCAAAAGAAGTCCGTCGTCCGTTGTCTGTAGTGGATTGTTTGTTGTAGAATATGAGCGGACGAAAGTCCACGTGGCCGCGTCTCTCCGAGACGCGATTGCGAGTCTCGGAGAGACGCGCCCACGTGTTTCCGGGCGATTAGCTCAGTTGGTAGAGCATCTCGTTTACACCGAGAGGGTCGGCAGTTCGAACCTGTCATCGCCCACTTCTCCGATTTTGTTCGGCCCAATTTGCCCGCAGTGCGGAGCATCCTGCCGCGTCGGTCCCGCTTTGATGGGACACAAAGTCCGTTGCAAAAAGTGTCCAAGTGTCTTCGAGCTACCCGCGACGTCGATAGAGCCGCCCACGGTGCAGCTTAGTTTCATGAACTCCTCACCCACCACCGTCGCGACTGCCACCGCTGTCGTTGAGCCCAGCCTGTCCGATGACTCCCGGCTCTTGGCCCAACTCCGCGACCGCCACCGTACGGTGCTCTGGCTGTCGCTCGCGATCATCGCCGCGGCATTCGTCCTGCAATCACGCGACAGCGGCGCAGTCGGCCCCGCTTTCCTGCCCAGCGTCAATCTGCCGACACTCTGCGGCAGCCGCGCTCTATTCGGCATCGACTGCCCCGGCTGCGGCCTGACGCGCAGCTTCCTCGCCCTGGCCGCCGGCGACCTCAAGGCATCCTTCGGCTACCACCGTCTTGGTTGGCTGCTGGCGCTGGCGGTACTGTTTCAAATTCCCTACCGCCTGGTCTGCCTCCGCGAACTCCCGTCAAAAATCTCCGCCCGCACCTGGCCAACCTGGTTCGGCACCTTCCTGCTCGCCGCGCTGGTTATCAATTGGCTCCTGACAACAAGTGGAATATATTAGTCGTTCAGAAATTGCAGCGAACCAGGGAAAATACTGCCATGGCCCACACTCCGCGATTCGAGCAGCTTGCCGCCGCAGCGAAGAACTGTGTGAAACAGGTTTCCGCGCGCGAGGCCCACGAGCAGCAGTCTCACGGCGCCGTCTTGATCGACGTCCGCGAGAGCGAAGAATTTCAAAAAGGCCATGCCGCCGGGGCGACGCATCTCAGCCGCGGCATTCTCGAACTGAAAATCGAAGAAGCCGCCCCTGATCCCGCCACGCCGATCGTCTGCTACTGCGGCGGCGGCAGCCGTTCGGCGCTCGCCGCCGAGAGCCTCCAGAAAATGGGGTACACCAACGTCGCCTCGCTGGCCAGCGGATTCAAAGGCTGGAAGGTAGAGGGGCTGCCGACGACGTAACGCCGCACAACCTGTGGGAGGCGTCTCCGACGCCGATTGAAGCACGACTTCATCACCTGTGTCGCCCAAGTCTTTCGCCATGTACGTGGACTTACTCAAATCCGCACTCGCCCGCCGGCCCTTTGAGCCGTTTCGAGTCATTCTCTCCAGCGGCGACGGCTACGAAATCCGCCGCGTAAAGCACGCGCCCACGACTTTCCCTGCTCAATGACGGGCTGGTCGCTCCAGCGACCAGCCAAGGTGGCCAAATCCGCTCTTGAATTCGCGCGCCGATCGAGTATCTTGGTAGGGTAGACATGTACGTATGAACAGATACTAGACTTAGCGGCGATTTCGCGGCGGCGCTGCCGCGGTGCCGCGAAGTCGCCCAACCAATCGGCGTCGTCGAGCGCAAGGCTGTGCTCGGCATCGCGCAGTCAAAATGAACTCGCGCCAGCGAGGGCGCTATCGGTACGCCATGAACCAATCAACTCCGAATACGAGCAGACACCCCAAACGAAACTTGGCCCCTTCGGCAAAACGCGAGGATTTTGCCACCAGCTGTCCCCTTCGAGTGATTGTCGAGGTTTTTGCAATGAGCTTCAATTTGCAGCGAGAATTTGCGGCATTACAGCGGCGTGAAGTCGGCGTCCTTTTCGATGCCGAGCGCAAACTCCGCCAGCAGGTCGGCCGCCCGGTCGATGTCGTCCAGCGAGATCATTTCGACGGCGCTGTGCATGTAGCGATTCGGGATGCTGACCAGTCCCGCCGCGACGCCGGCCCGCGTGATTTGGATCGCGTTCGCGTCGGTGCCGGTGCCGCGTCCGCTGGCGGCCCACTGGCAGACAATCTCCGCCTTCTCGGCCGCCAGGCGGAGTCGATTCACCACCACCGGGTTCATGTTCGGTCCACGATAGATCACCGGCCCGCCGCCGAGCTTTACGTCGCCCTCTTGCGTCTTGTCGATCGTGGGGCAATCGGTCGCGTGCGTCACGTCCACCGCGACGCCGACGTGCGGATCGACGCCGTAGGCGCTGGTGGTCGCGCCGCGGAGGCCGATCTCTTCCAGCACGGTCGACACCGCGTAGAGCGCGACCTTCAGTCCGCCCCGCTTCTGCGCCCGCCGCAATGCCTCGATCGACACCCACAGGCCCGTCTTGTCGTCCATGCCGGGCGAATTGGCGAACTTGTTGCGCATTTCTTGGTAACGGAGCTCGAGCGTCACCGGGTCGCCGACTTGCACAACCGCCGCCGCTTCCTCGCGGTCCTTCGCGCCAATGTCGAGCCACAATTCCTTGTGCTTGACCACCACCTTGCGCTCGTCTTGGTCGAGCAGGTGGATCGCCTTCCGCGAAATGACGGCCGGAATCGGACCGCTTGTCGCGTGAATCGTCATTCGTTGGCCGATGAGCTGTTGCGGATCCCAGCCACCAATCGTGTTCGTGTAGATGTAGCCGTTTTCGTTGATGTGGCTCACGATCAGGCCGATCTGGTCGGCGTGGCCGGCGAACATCACGCGGAGCGCACCCTGGGGATTGCCGCAGGCGATCACGTTGCCGTGCAGGTCGGTCCGCACCTCTTCGGCGAACGATTTGGCGTACTTTCGCACGATCTCCTGTACCGGTTGCTCGTAGCCGGAGGGGCTCGGCGTTTCGAGAATCTGCTCCAAAAACTTTTTCGCCGCTTTTTCCATGTTGCTCGCTTTCGTCTGCTGGCACTGCTCTCAGGCAGCGTACCGGCTGTGATTTGTGCTGGAAACCATGAATTCTTCATCGGCTCGCGGGCCGGCCGTCGATGTTACTCATCGCTCCGCGCGACGTTCGTCGCGCGTCCCAAAGCGGGAGATCACCATCATGACCAATCGGTTCGCCGGCATGCTGCTCGCCGCGGTGCTCGCCATCGGCCTCGCCGGTTGCGCCCGCGATCCCTTCGCTTGCTGCGACCGCCGCACCAGCCTCGCCGACTGGTTCGACATGTACGGACCCACCGGCTGCTATCGCACCGACGGCAGTTGCCGCTGCGCGAATGGCGATTGCCGCTAGCGCACGCCCATCGCATTTCCGCGCTGCCGGCAGCACTGTCACCGCCTGCAATCGCAGCATTGCGGCTCGGCCCCTCGGCGGTGTCGCCCGCAAAGCATGTCGATTGTAATGATTTTTCTCAACGCGGGGGAGATGCCACGTCGATGTTATCGAGGCCGTTTGGCCTGAGAAGACGCGCATTCGGTGCGTCGCTCGTGGGGGGCCATCTCGCGCAAGTGCAATCGCGACTCATCCGGCCGCTGTCTGCGGCTGCCGGTCTTCGACCAGTCGCTCATGGGGGGAGATATGCAAGCTAGCCTGAAGGCTGTGGTGATGGCGTGCGCGCTCGCGTTTTCGACGTCGAGCTATGGATTTGATCTCAGCGGCTTCATCGGCTGCGGCGCAGACCCGTGCGGCTGCGGCAATCCCAATTGTTGCGACGGCTGCGAACCCGATCGGTGGCTCGACGCGAGCTGCGGTTGCGAAGCCAGTTGCGGCTGTGAGCCGACTTGCGGCGCCGGTTGCGGCGACAGTTGCGAAGCGTCGTGCGGTTGTAGCGAGGCCTCGTGCGGTTGCGCCGGCGGCTACTGTGTCGACGGCCGCAAGTTCGCCGGCCGGAGCTATAACTGCGGCTGCGAAAGTTACATGCCGATGCGCGCCTGCACCGGCCCGGAGAGTTGCGAGCCAGCCTGCGGCTGCGGCGATAGTTGCGAAGCGGATTGCGGCTGCGAAGCAAGTTGCGGTTGTAGCTGCGGCGATAGTTGCGAGCCGTCGTGCGGCTGCGGCAGCGATTGTGGCAGCAAGCCGAAGTCTAGTTGCTGCGGTGGTTTGTTTTCCGCGTGTGGGCGGATGTGTTCCTCACTGTGCGGCGGCGGTTCCTGCGGCTGCAGCGGCGAAGTTTATTGGAGCGAATGGCACAACGATCCGCCGCGTTGCAGCGATCCCTGCAATCGCTGCGGCCAATGGATTGGACCGAGCGCCGGCTGCGGAGGTGGTGGATGCGGCAGTGGCTACAACAGTTGCGACGGTTGCGGACCGGACGGCTGCGGACCTGGCGGCTGCGGTTGCAAAGGCGGCTATGGTGGCGCTCCGAATGGCGACTACGGCGGCTATGCGGTCAATCATCCAACCGGCACCCACGGCGGCACGACCTTCGCCGCCAACCAGCGTCCAAAACGCACGACGACTGGTTCCAGTGTGGCGCGCACGACGCCCAATCCGTATACCAAAGCTCGCACGGCCCGCAGACCGCAACAAGGCGCGAATCAAAAGGTGCAACGTTAAGCAGTCGTCGGCAGGAATAGCCGCCGAGCATTCGCCGTCGTTTGGGCGGCAAATGTTTCGAGCGTCACGCTGCGGATTGCGGCAAGACACGCCGCGGTGTGACGCACGTGCGCCGGCTCGTTCCGCTTGATTTTGCGGACCGGTTCCGGTGACAAGTAGGGTGCGTCGGTCTCGATGAGAATGCGGTCGTCCGGCACGATCGCCACGATCGCCGCGATCGACCGCAGCTCGTCCGACTTTTTGTACGTCACCATGCCAGCGAAGCTGACGTAAAGTCCCATCGCGAGACACTCCTCCGCCATCGCCCGGCTGCCGGTGAACGAGTGCATCACGCCGAGGAGCGGGCCACGGGCGTGAGCGTCGCGCAGCATCGCCAGGATGTCGTCGTCGCAGTCGCGCATGTGAACGACAAACGGCAGGCCGCGCTTTGCGGCCAGCCGCATGTGCCGATCGAAATAGTCCTGCTGCACGTCGAACGGCGTGAAATCCCAATGGCGGTCGAGGCCCGTCTCGCCGATCGCCACCACTCCCGGTAGGTCCGCGAGTGCGACGATCCGATCCCAGTCGCCCGGCTGCGCTTCGGCAATGTAATTCGGTTGCATGCCGACGGCCGCGTATATGCCTGCGAATTCGGCTGCCAGCCGAGTGCAAACCGCGCTCGCCGCCGCCGTCGTGCCGATCGACACGATGTTTTCAACGCCCGCCGCAAGGGACCGCGCGACCACGTCAGCTCGGTCGGCGTCGAAATCGGGCTGGTCCAGATGCGCATGCGTGTCGAAGAGTTGCATGGCACGCTACTCGGCGGAGGTTACACCACCGGATCGGGATGCACGAGTGCTTCCAACGAAGCCAGCTGCCGCTTCGCCAAGTGAACGGCCTCGGCGACGAGCAGCTGAGCCTGCGGCGCGAGATTCGGCGTGGCGGCTGCCGCCTCGAGATCGGCCACGTCTTGACGACCGTAGCCGACCGCTTCCCGCAGCATGTAATCGATCGACAAGTCGTGCGTGTCGGTGAACTCCATCGGGAATTCGCCCGTGTCGGGCAAGCCGCCCAAATCGTCGATGGCGTCGAAGACTCGCTCGGCAAATGCCTCCTGCTCGGTCACGATTTTCTCGAGCGCCGCGAGTTCGCGTTCGTGTCCGGGCGGCACCCAGGGCCGAGACCAGCGCAGGTATTGCGGAAACGACCGCAACTCGACGGCGAGCACGGTATTGAGAGCGGCGATCGATTCGGTGGCGGGCATGGGCGACAGTGCTAACAGCGCGGAAGACAAGGCGGGGTAGCCTACATGAACAGTTGCTGAGTGGCTTGGTGGGCGATCTCCAAGATGCGGCCTGGCAGCAAGCCGTAATACAACACCGGAATCGCGACCACCAAAACATACGCCGTCGGCAGGATGCCAAGCGTGATCGGCCCGCGATTTTCCGGCTCGGGATCGATCGACACGACCTTCGCCACGCGGAGGTAATAGATCAGCGAGACGACGGTGTTGAGGCCCGCGATCACCAGCAGCGACATCATGATCGGCCCGCCAGCGTCGACGAGCGCCGCAAAGATCGCAAACTTGGCGATGAAGCCGGACATCGGCGGAATGCCGATCAGGCTGATGAGAATCACCACCAAGGCGACTGCCACGACCGGCACCGAGCGGATCAGTCCGGCGTAGTCGGCGATTTCCTCGCTGCCGATCGCGCCTCGCAGGAAGGCCACGATCGCAAACGCGCCGAGGTTCATGAACACGTACATGGCGAGGTAAAACACGAGTGCCGCCACCGCTTCGCGCGCCGAAACCGCGTTGGTACCCGCGAGCTGCACCGCCGCGGCGACCGCCATGATCATGTAGCCGGCGTGGGCGATCGTCGAATAGGCCAAGAGCCGCTTGATGTTCGTCTGGCCGTAGGCGGCGAGATTGCCGAACGTGCAGGTCACGGCAGAGACGATTGCCAACAAGTAGACGATAAAGGTGCGGACCGGCGCGAGTGGCGACGAAACTTTCTGGGCCGCTGATTCCCCGCTCGTTGAAGCGAGCTCGCCGTCTTGTTGCTGGAATGCGACGGTGTGGGCCGGATTCCGATCGTGGACCGCCATGTCTTGTGCCGGAGGAGCCACGCTCACGCCGAGCGCAACTCGTACGAGTAGAGCCATCGCCGCCGCCTTCGACGCCACCGAGAGAAACGCATCGACCTCGGCCGTAGCGCCTTCGAATACATCGGGGCACCAAAAGTGGAACGGCACGGCCGAGAGCTTGAACGCCAGGCCGACCATGATCATCAGGCCGGCGAGCGCGAGCACCATCAGCGAGCCGCCACCTTCTCCAGCGGCCATGGCCGGAATATCCATTGCTGCGAGTTTCGTGGCGATCGACGGCAAATGGGCAGTGCCCAACAGTCCGGCGAGCAAGCTGATGCCATACAGCATGACGCCCGCCGCACCGGCACCATAGACTGCGTACTTGAGCGCCGCCTCGCTCGCTCGCCGTCGACCCTTCAATATGCCGGCGAGCACATACGAGGGCACGCTCGCCATTTCGACCGCCAGGAACACCGTCATCAAGTGATTCGCGGACGCCATCAAGCACATGCCGAGCGTCGCGCCCAACAGCAACGAGTAAAAATCCTGACCATCCTCGCGGTCCGCCAGCCCGGTCATCCGCACGAGGATTATGAACCAGAACGCGAATGCCAATAGAAACATGCGGAGGTAGACCGTCAGCGAATCGTAGACCAGCATGCCCGTGAAGATCTCTTGCCGGCCGACGTCGCCGAGTTTATCGAGTCCGCCCGCCGGTAGCGCGTACCAGAATGCGACCAGCGAGCCGACGAGCGCGAACCAGAACGGGTCGATCTTCTGACCGATGTTGAACAACCGGACCAGCAGCATCACGACAATCGTCGCGCAAATCGCCAGCTCCGGCCGGAATAGCTGCAGGCTATCCACCGTGTTCGACTGCAAGTTCGTAACTAGCGATTGAAAATCCACGATTTCACTACTTCCTATTACCTATCGTGCGGAAGAATTCACCACAGAGGACACAGAGTTCACGGAGGTAAGAACAAGTGGGGTGAATTCGTTGCGGTCGAGTCGTGCGCTCGAAAGCGTCTTCTTCTCTGTGCCCTCTGTGTACTCTGTGGCGAATCCATTACGCTCTGGTTGCTGTTCGTCGGTGGCCGTCGCGGGGGCTTCTTGCTTCTGCAACTTGGCCGGCTCGTTCGCTTTCGTCCAATCGGCCAGTTCGACGACCGTCAGATCGACCGACGGCTGTATGTATTTCAAGAGTGCGTTTGGGTTGACGCCGAAATAAATCGCAAACGCCAAGAGCGGCACCGCGATCGCCAACTCCCTCGGCGTGATCGGCGTGAGCGCTTCGGGATGCGGGCCCTTGTATTCGGCACCAAGGTACACTCGCTGGATCGCCCACAGAATGTAACCGGCGGTGAGAATCACGACCGCAGCCGAGATCACGGCGAGCGCCGTGCTGTAATTCCAAACCGAAAGCACGACGAGCACTTCGCCAATGAAGCCACACAAGCCGGGCAGCCCCAGGCCGGCGAAGAAAATGCCGATCGCCAAACCGCTGTAGATTGGCATCTTCGCGAACAGCCCGCCGAAGCGGTTGAGGTCGCGGTGATGCACACGTTCGTAGATCACGCCGACCATGAAGAACATGCCAGCCGAGCTCAGGCCGTGGGCGATCATCTGGAACATCGCCCCGTTCATGCCCATCTTCCAGTAGTCGGGATTGTAGGCCGTGCCGGCGACCGCGCTCCACACACCGATGCCGAGCACCACGTAACCCATGTGGCTCACCGAACTGTAGGCGACCATCCGCTTGAAGTCGGTTTGGGCGAGCGCCGCAAACGCACCGTAGACCATGCTCAACACACCGACGCCGCAGACCACGTACGCGAGGTCGTAGCCGGCCTCGGGGCAGATCGGATAGCAAATCCGAATGATGCCGTAGCCGCCCATCTTCAAGAGCACCCCGGCGAGGATCATCGAGATCGGCGTCGGGGCTTCGACGTGGGCATCCGGCAACCACGTGTGGAACGGCACACTCGGCACCTTGATCACGAAGCCGATGAACAACAGTACGAAGGCCCACCACTCGAGCGACTTGCCCCACAGGATCTGGTCCTTGAACAGCTCGGTGTGCTGGCCCATCTGCTGCAGGGCCAGGATGTTGAACGTGTGTTGCGGTGTCGTGGCCGAGCGAATCGTTTCGGCCGAGGTGGTTTGAGCCGCAACGTCGAGTCCCGCGCCGATCGCGCCGGAGGCGACCAATTGCTGCGGCGAAAGTTCGCGCAGGTCGCTGCTGAAATACAGCATCAGGATCGCGATCAGCATCAGCACGCCGCCGAACAAGGTGTAGAGAAAGAACTTGATCGCGGCGTATTCTTTCTTCGGCCCGCCCCAAATGCCGATCAGAAAGTACATCGGCAGCAGCATCACTTCCCAGAACACGTAGAACAGGAAGAAATCGAGCGCACAGAACACGCCGACCATGCCGGTCACGAGCAACAGATACAGCACACAATAGGCCTTCTCATGCTTCTTGATCGGCCAGCTCGCGCCCATCGCCAGCATGCTCAGGAACGTGGTCAGCGCCACGAGTGGAAAGCTGATGCCGTCGGTCCCCATCATGTAGCGGATGCCGAACGACGGGATCCAGTCGACGGCGAACAGGTTCTGCATCGCGGCGACGCCGGCGTCGAATCGCACGTCGCTCCCGCCGAAGATCATCATCATCGACATCACGAAGGTCACGCCGGTGGTCGCCAGCGAGAGATATTTCGACTGTTCGCCGCTCAACGGTGCGATCGCGATGAACAGCGCGACGACCGCGGGCAGAAACACCAGGACGCTGATAAACGTGGCGGGAGTGGATAGATCAAACATGGCAAATACTTAGAGTCAGGATTCGGGATTCAGGAGTCAGCGAGCCGGGTCGTCCTCGACCCCGGTTATGCGGGGCCGGGGACGGCCCGGCTCGCTAACCAGCAACCGCATATCTCCACACGCTGGCAATCAAAAAAATCACGATCGTACCGACGACGATGAACATCACGTATTGCCGCAGTCGGCCGGTCTGCACCGTTCGCAGCGCAAGGCCGAGGTTCCACGTCTTTTCGGCCACCGTGTCGACGCCGTTGTCGATGATGAAGCGATCGCCGACGACCGACACGAACACCGCGATGCCTTTGCCGATCGCCGCCAGACCGTGGATGATGCCGTCGATCAGCCCGCGGTCGAGCCACGTGGCGACAAACTCACCGATCGCCAGCGTCGGCCGCACGAACAGGAAGTCGTACAACTCGTCAAACCACCACTTGTGCCACGACAGCAGGTACAGCGGCCGCAGCTTCCGGGCGAGCGACTCCGCACTGATCTTGTGCCACAGGTAAATCATGGTGGCCAGCCAGATGCCGAGGATCGCTGCGGTGATCGCCGCCAACCCGGCCGGAATTTTGATCTCCCGAGCGTGGGAGAGATGCTCGCTAGGCACGGTCAGATCCGGAAACAAGACGCCAGTCGTCGTACCGAGGGTGCCGACTGGCCGGGCCTGCTCGAGCAAGCTCTCGATGCCGAAATTCGCCAGTACGCCCGGAGCCCAAGATGGGAAGTTCCAACCGGCGCACACGGCAAACACTGCGAGCAGCACCAGCGGCCCGGTCATGGCATGTGGCGACTCATGGGCGTGATCGTAGCGATGGTGATCGCGCGGCTCGCCGGCGAATGTCATGTACCACAACCGGAACATGTAGAAGGCGGTGAGCGCCGCGCTGAACACGGGGATCACAAACAAGAGCCACGAGAAAGCATCTTTCGAGTTGTG
>JANNTD010000386.1:0-19699 GCA_031403315.1 Planctomycetota bacterium | reverse complement strand
GCCGGCGTGTAAGATTCCGCTGCGCCGCGTGTGATACTATGAGACGAGCAAGCGATCGACCGTTTGACGCATGGAAATACCCTCGAATACTCGAATCAGCCTGATCGCCCGGCTCTCCGACCACGAGGATGCTGCGGCTTGGGAAGAGTTCGTGGCGATTTACTTGCCGCTGGTGTATCGCATGGCGCGTCGCCGGGGCTTGCAGCACGCCGATGCCGAGGAGCTCGCCCAGGAAGTGCTCGTCGCCGTGGCGCGGGCCGTCGACCGCTGGCAGCCCGACCCCGAGCGGGGGCGGTTCCGCGACTGGCTGTTTCGCATCGCCCGCAACGCGATCATCAATTTTCTCACGCGGCCGAAGCATCAGCGGCTCGGCAGCGGGAGCAGCGGCGTCATGCAAATGCTCAATGAACAATGCGACCCCGAGAGCGAGGTGACGGTGAAGTTCGACCTCGAATATCGCCGCGAGGTCTTCCGCTGGGCGGCAGAGCGAGTGCATCGCACGGTGACCGAGCCAACCTGGCAGGCGTTTTGGCAGACCAGCGTCGATGCCCGGCCGGTGGCGGAAGTCGCGCAGTCGCTCGGCATGAGTGCGGGCAGCGTCTACGTCGCCCGCAGCCGGGTGATGGCGAAATTGCGCGACGAAGTGAATGGGTTCGACGATCGATCCGATTTGTGCCACACGGCCGAGATGCCGGAGCGTGAGCGATGACGATTCAAACCAATCCATGCGAACAACTGCCGCTCGCGCTGTTGCTCTCCGACGTTGACGGCGGCGACGCGCTGACCGACCACGTCGAGCACTGCGCGACGTGCCAATCGCGACTCGCCGCACTCGCGGGCGACGCCACCTGGTGGAACGATGCCCGTGAATCGCTCAGCAGCGGGTCCGAGTTTGCCTGGACGCCGGATGCCTCCTGGTCCTCTCGAATCACGCCCGACCGCCCCGCTAATCGCGACGTGCGGGATTCCGCGGTGCGACGATTCCTTGCCCCGCCCAGCCATCCCGAGTTGCTCGGCCGGTTGGGGCGGTACGACATTGAGCGGGTGATCGGTGCGGGCGGCATGGGGATCGTGCTCAAGGCCCACGATAGCGAGCTGAACCGACCGATCGCGGTGAAAGTGCTCGCTTCGCACCTGGCCCACGTCGGCGCGGCCCGCGAACGCTTCGCCCGCGAAGGCCGGGCGGCCGCAGCCGTCGTGCACGAGCACGTCGTGGCGATCTACAACGTCGAATCGGACGGCGAGGTGCCGTTCCTCGTGATGCAGTATGTGCCGGGCCGCTCGTTGCAGGCCCGCGTCGACGCCGAAGGTCCGCTGGCCGTCGAAGAAATCCTGCGGATCGGCATGCAAGCCGCATCCGGTCTGGCCGCCGCCCACGCCCAGGGCCTGGTGCACCGCGACGTGAAGCCGGCGAACATCCTGCTCGAAGAAACGGTCGAGCGGGCCGTGCTCACCGACTTTGGCTTGGCCCGCGCGATCAACGACGCCAGCCTGACGCACACCGGCGTGCTGGCCGGCACGCCCCACTATATGTCGCCCGAGCAGGCCACCGGTGCTGCGATCGATCACCGCTCCGATCTGTTCAGTCTGGGTGCGGTGCTTTATTTCATGGCGACAGGCCACCCGCCATTCCGCGCCGACGGCGCGCTCGCCGTGCTGCACCGCATCTGCCGCGAGCCGCACCGGCCCGTGTGGCAAACGAACAACGAGATTCCCGATGAGCTCTCGGACCTGATCGACCGGCTCCTGGAAAAGAAGCCGAGCCGCCGGCCGGCGAGTGCGACGGAAGTCTCTGCGCGGCTCGCGGCCCTGCTGAGCCGGATCCAACAGTATGGTCTCGGCCGACGGCGCTTCGGCGGATTGCGAAGCCGACGAATGCGGCGGCGAATGATGGGGGTCGCAGCGGGCATGTTGCTCGGACTGTTGGTAGTTGCCGCTGTGTTCCGAGTGCCCACGTCGCCGCCCCCGGTCGATGCTCCACCACCCCCAAGCCCCGCCAATCTGACTCTTGCGATTGAGCAGTCCGCGGCGCTCGAAGGCCAATTTACAAGCGAGTTGCAAGAAGCTCAACACGCGGTCGAGCGATCGGATCGAACGACGTTCTCCGCTTCACCCGGCAATAATCCGTGGCGCGCAGAAGTCGATGCGCTCCAGCGCGAGCTCACCCAACTCGAGTCCGAACAAGGTCTCGTCCCTCAAGCAAAGGAGTAAAAACATGAAAGCGTTTCAAGTAAAGTTCCTGGCGATCGCGGTGCTTGCGATTGTTGTTGGATCAGTCGAGCGCGCTGCGGCTCAAACGCCTACGCCGGATCCCCAGCCAGCCGATGGTCAGGCAAGGCGGGAACAGGCGCAGCTCATCGAACATGCAATCCAAGACGCGGAAATGGCCATGCAAGGAGCAAAAATCGCCGCCGAGTCGGCGACGAAGTTCCGGACGGAGTTCTTTTTTGGCGATAAGCGGAATCACGAACTAGACGCGAAGATTCGCCAAGCGTCGGCGCAAGTTCGTGACGCGAAAGACGACGCCACACGGGCCGCGGCGACCGCCGAATTGACCAAGCTCATGGATCAGTACTTTGAAGCCGACATCCGCGTCCGCGAACAGGAATTGGCCGACATCCAGGCCCGGCTCCAGAACCTGCAAACCCAGCTCGAAAGGCGCCGCCAAAAGAAGGCCGAGATCATCGATTTGCAGATCAAGGTGGCGACCAACGAGGCCGACGGCCTCGGCTTCTACAGCCAGCCGAACGACGACAGGTTCAATTTCAATTTCCGCGTCCCCGTTCCGGTCATGATGTCGCCCTCCGGAGACGTTTTGATGCCGCAGCCACCGACGCCTCCTGCGCCGCCGACGAAGGTGCCTGCTTCAGCCGACGCGCCACCGGCCGGGGCGACGATTCCGCAGTAAACTCTTCGTGCCGCGCGGGCCGGATTGCCACCAACAACCCCCCGCGCGGCCTCTAACTTAGTCGACGGAATCTGCATTTAGCCCCAATATCCATCCCGCACATGCGAATACGTGGGGGAAAGCAACAACACGTTTGCTCCGGGGCTCTCTCCATGGCCCTGGAAGGAGGCCAGCACATTGAAAAATGCCATCCCGAACAATCTGTTCTTCGCACTTGGCATGCTCCTGCAAACGGGATGCGACTTGCCGCCTGCGCCTGGCACACTCTCCGATGTATACACGGATTTCGACCCGCAGGGGCAGTTCGCGGCCCGCGGGTTCAGCGTGGAGCAAAGCACGGGGCCAAACCGGCTGAGCCCGACGGAGGTTTATGGATGGAAGCCGATTCAAGGTTTAGTCGAGTTGCCGCGGAATTCGTCGGGTTGCGAGTTGGTTGCCGAGGCCGTGCGTGACGCGTTGCTGCAAGTCGCGGACGGACCATGCCTGGACGAACTGAAACAATTGCCCGAACGTCGCCGCGGAGTGCCGTTTTACGGGATGCTCCGCTACTCCGCAGGCGGCATGCGCGGGCTGGTCTACGTGTGGCTGTTTCCGGACGAAACGGAAACGCGGATCAACTACGCGATCCTGCTCCATGAAGAAAAAAAGGCGAACGAAACTCGGTCGATCTAGCCCGGCGTTTTGCGATTCAACCATCGCTCGGGTGTGAAGTCGCCTCGCGGGCTTTCGCGCGCAGCTCGTCCGTCGTCCAGCCTTTCCGCTCGGCCTCAAGCAATAAGTCGTGCTGCACGTCGTGCGGCAAACGGGCGGTCACCGCGTGGGCCGACCACGAGAGCCCCGGCCGGCGGTTCTCGAGCGGCACCCGGCGGGCGACCGACGCATAGCGGTTGAGCATCTCGCCCGACACCGCCCCTTCGCACATCTGCGAAAACGTCTCGCCGAAGCGGTCCTCGCCCGAATTGAGCAAATCACCGATCCACCACGGCCCGGCCCGCTGGCACCACAGCGCGAATTGCAGCGGACCTTTCCACGCGGCAATCTCGGGCTTGCCGCTGATCCGCACGCCAACAGACGTAAAATGGAATGGTCCAACAGAGATTTTCGGCGGCATGGTTACGCGGATTTTTGAGCCAAGAATTAGTTCACCACAACGGCACGACGATCACGACGTAGAATTGGTGATCGGCCCTTGCCTTGGCGTCGTGCCGTCGTGCCGTTGTGGTCATTAGACTCTACACCTATAGTAAATTCCATGTCGGAAAGCGACTCTTCTTCGATGCCATTTGGCCGCTATCCGGCCACGCGCTTACGCCGGCTGCGGCGGCACGATTGGTCGCGGCGGCTCACGGCGGAATCGTCCCTGACGGTCAACGACCTGATTTGGCCGCTGTTCGTCCACGAGGGACAAAACCGCCGGCAGCCCGTGGCGTCGATGCCAGGCGTCGACCGGCTCTCGATCGATTTGCTGGTCGACGCCATTGGGCAGGCGGTCGAGCTGGGCATTCCAGCGGTCGCGGTGTTTCCTGTCACCGAGCCCGCGAAGAAAACGCCGGAGGCCGAAGAGGCCACGAACTCCGATAATCTAATCTGCCGGGCGGTGCGGGCGGTGAAGGCTGCCCATGGCGACGCGATCGGTGTCATCGGCGATGTCGCTCTCGATCCCTACACCAACCACGGCCAGGACGGCTTGGTGCGCGATGGCTACGTCGTGAACGACGAAACGATCGAGATTCTCTGCCGCCAAGCCATCGTGCAAGCGGCGGCCGGCTGCGACGTCATCGCCCCCTCGGACATGATGGACGGCCGCGTCGGCGCGATCCGCCGGGCCCTCGACGAAGCCGGTTTCCAGCAAGTGAGCATCCTGTCCTATGCGGCCAAATATGCGTCGGCCTTTTACGGTCCATTCCGCGACGCGGTCGGCTCGGCCGCCAATCTGGCCAGCGGCGACAAGCGGACCTACCAAATGGACCCGGCCAACACGGACGAAGCCCTCCGCGAAGTCGCGCTCGATCTGGCCGAAGGGGCCGACATGGTGATGGTCAAACCCGGCCTGCCCTATCTGGACGTGGTCCGCCGCGTAAAGGAAACCTTCCAGGTGCCGACCTTTGCCTACCAAGTCAGCGGCGAATACGCGATGCTCGCCGCCGCCGCAGCCAACGGCTGGCTCGACCGCGACAAGTCCATGCTCGAAAGCCTGCTCGCCTTCAAGCGCGCCGGCGCCGACGGCATTCTCACCTATTTCGCGCCCGAAGCAGCCAGGTTGCTTCGACGATAGCGCGGTCGTCGCCGTGGTTGGCGGCCAATACTCGGCATCTCGCGCTTTTTCCACGGCGGTCGAAACTGTGGTATGCTGTGGAATCTGTGGGGGTACGGTCTCCACCTATCGTTCCATGGGAGTGCGCTAGTGAGATGACCAAGTACCTACCAAGCTTATCGGACGGGAATACATTGCGTCCGTTCCCTGCCGTATTGTCCGCAATTTCGATCCAAATCCGATCGTTGGGCGCGATTCTCTTTCTACTACTGGCTGTCACGGCACACGGCAAAGAGATTCAGAAATTTGATGCGAAGCCGGTTCGGATTGATGATCGGTTTGAGACCGACACACTCAAGGATTACCAGACAACGGGCGAAGTTCGCTGGTCGACTCTGAAATTGACGATTCCTGCGGGTGGCGCTCTAGTTCGCCAAAAAGTCATTGAGGCCGACTTCCGTTGCGAGGTTGACGTCTGGCCAACGAAATTCGACGCCCAGCAGCAGTGCGTGTCACAGGTAAGATTTATTGTCTCCAACGGCTGGGAATTGGTCATCGCAATCCATCGAGTAAAACGCGATGCTCAAGTTGCTCGCCAAGTATTGGTGGCAGAAATACAAAGATCAGGACAGGGAAGCGAGCCAGATGTCGAGCAACTGAAAGTGTCGCCGGGGTTCACTGTGTCCGGGGATGTCGAACGATGGTCGCTAAGGTACAACGGTGGCCTTATCGAGGTTCGCTGCAATGACCAGGTAGTGGCACTTGCCTGTGGGCAAGCATTCACGTCATGGTGCCATGCGGTGGCGCTGACCCAGGTGGCGGGCGAGACGGAAGTGACACGATTTAGTCTCCAAGGACGCGAGGCCGGTTACTCAAACGATCAGCAGAAGCTCTACGAGCAGACAATCAGTTTGCGCGCTCAAGCCGAGGAAGCCCTAGCGGCTGGCGATGTTAAGCTCGCGATTAGAACGGAACAGCAATGTATCCCGATCATGGAGCAGGCGTTCGGCAAAGATTATGTCGCCATTGCTCTCACCCATCAGTGGATTGCCGAAATCGCCGACAACCTAGGGCGTTACGCAGCGGCAAAAAGGTTCTTCAGCCAATCGGCGGACATTTTCGCCAAGTCGCTTGGTGAAAGCCACCCACAAACCTTACGGGCGCGCGGTTGGGTCGGCTACGAAGATGCGATGCTGGGCAACCTAGACCAAGGGGAGGCGACCCTGCGGCCGGCCACACAAGAGTACGCACGAATTGCCGGCGGGCGCGACGCAGGAACTCGGCAACTTATCGTCTTGTTGCTCAACGTGCTCAACATGCAGGCCGCAAACAAACTCGAAAAAAAGAATTTTGCGGAGCACGTCCGTTACGGCGAGGAAATTGCGGCGCTATTTGTCGTGATCAACGGACCCAATTCGATTGAAACGAGGGATTCGCAGATCTCGGTCGACGTATCCAGGCAAATCGAGAAGTCCGATCCCGCAACGCAGACTAGGATCTGCGAGATTCTTGATTCCATTACTCATGCAAACACGTTGCTTTCGCAAGGTGATGTGGCGGGCGCTAATCGTGTGGGACGCGAAACGCTGGTCGAATGCAGGAAAGTCTTGGGAAAGAAACATCCAGTCACTGCCAATGCGTTAGTGTTTGTCGGCGACGGCGAAATCAATTCTGGAAACTCAAGCAGAGGCCTGCGCTTGCTCGAAGAGGCTGTTGAATGTCGCAAAGAACTTTATGGCGAGGAGGATTCGACGTTTGCTTACACCGAGTGCATGCTGGCTTCCGCTTACAGTCAAACGGGACGATACGACGACGCCACGCGACTTTTCGACCATGCGATAAAGATGCTGCAACACGAGAATGAGCGGCCGTCGCTCGCTGTGGCCAACGCCTTGTCGTTCCACGGAGCACACCTGCTTCGCATCGACAAGCTGCAGAATGCCCACCAACAATTGACGGCAAGTCTTCGGGCATACCAGGAAACCGGAGCGAGTAGCGACCCCAATGCGATCGTCGCTTTCGAGCGGCTGGCCGACGTTTATCGTGCGAACGGTGACAGCGAAAATGCAGAAAACATACTCAAGACCCAAGAATTGTTGCTGAAGCAAGGAGAAGCAGGAGCCAATGCTACTTCGCTGACTTTGCTGACGACTCAGGCAAAACACCTGTATTTGCGACAAAAATACGATGATTCGGTCACCGAATACCATAAAGCGCTCACGCAAGTGGCAAGGGTGTACGGCCAGAGAAGTCACACCTATGAAACGACCCTCGAAGGATTGTTCGAAGTGTATCTTGCCCAACGCAATCCCGCTGGTATCGAAAACGTCTTGAGGGAGCTACTGGACTTTGCACGGTTACGCCGCGAAGCCGTGTTCTCCTCTTCGTCGGTGCAACAGCAATTTGAACACTCCGCTTCCGATCGAGCATGGCTAAATCGATTGATGGCATTAGCGGCAAACGACTTGCTGAGTGACTCCGCGGCTTACGAACGCGTGCTCGCAATCAAAGGCGCCGTGACCTTGAACCAGCGACGCATTCAGCTCGCAGCTTCACGAGTGGAGTTGCGACCCCTTCTGGTACGCAGGCAAGAAGTGAGCGCGCAGATCACAGCGTTGCTCAGCCAACCTGTAACCGCCGCGACGAGCGGCAAAATCGTCCAATTGGCACGCACGCGGGATCAGGTCGATATCGAGATGGCCGGAAAAAGCGAAGCCTATCGGCAGATTTCCGAACGCCTCACAATCGCTGGACTGCGCGAACTGTTGCCGTCCGATACCGTCGTCGTTGATTACGTCGAATTCGAACGTCCAGCGAGTTGGCTCGAACGGTTATTCTCATCGGCGCCGCAACGCTTGCTGGCTGCGTTTGTAATTTCCAAGTCGGGTGGTGTTCGTCTCGTTAACCTGGGACCTGCAGTTAATGTCGATCAAGCTTTGCTGGCTTGGGCCCGCGCCATGGGTGCTGAGGTCGAAAACATGGGGCCGGCGTTCAATCCGCGGCTGGAGCGAGCCACTGATGATGCCGGAGTGACGTTGCGGAAGTTGGTATGGGATCCAATCCAAAATGGCGTTGCCAATGCCGGCTTGGTGGTTGTTTCCCCCGACGGTCTATTAACGCTCTGTCCTTTTGCCGCCTTTCCAACCAGTGACGGCCAGTCTTACCTCATTGAAAAGCTGTCAATTTCCCACCTGCCTGCGATTGGATTATTGCCTGAGCTGTTTGGCAGGCAGACGCAGCCCGACAGCGCCTCGCTGTTAGTTGTCGACGATGTCAACTATGACGACGCGGAGGACATGCCGTCGCGCTCCGTCGACACAAACCGCTTAAGCTTTGCCCAGTTGCCAACCAATGCGGGATTGGAAATTGATCCCGTTTCCCGCTACTTCGAGCAGCGGTTTCCGAAAGGCAAAAACGTGCAACTTACGCAGCGTAAGGCAAACGAAAAAAATCTTCGCATACACATCTCACAGGCGACCGTCATTCACTTGAGTACTCACGGGTTTTGTCTGCCGCTGTCTCAACTGCTCATAATTAAGGACTCGGCAGAGGCGCAGCAGCCAATGGAATTTGATCCGCTCGTTTCAGGCGTCGCACTCGCGGGGGCCAATCATTCAACCTACGTGGACGGACTCTCGGACGGCATCTTGTGGGCGAGCGAAATCTCGACGCTCGACCTGAGCGGCGTCGATTTGGTCACGCTCTCGGCGTGTCAAACAGCGACCGGAGACGTCGTCGCGGGAGAAGGATTGCAGGGTGCGCAACGTGCGCTTCTGGTGGCAGGCGCAAGCACGTCGCTGACCTCGCTCTGGAGCGTCGAGCACGAGGCCACGCGCTCCGTCATGGAGCATTTCTATCGCTCTGCTTGGGCCGACCGACGCACAAAGTCCGACGCGATTCGCGAGGCCATGGTCTACATGTTGCGCGAATATCCGTGGTGGTCCCGGGGATCGACCGCCGCCAAGGGCCACCGCTGTCCTCCGTGGTTGTGGAGCAGCTGGGTGCTGTACGGCGATTGGCGATGATTCATCGGATTTGGCTCGACCACGACAAATCCATCCTCGAAAGCCTGCTCGCCTTCAAGCGCGCCGGGGCGGACGGCATTCTTACCTATTTCGCGCCGGAAGCAGCGCGACTCTTAAGCCGGTAGTCGCGGATTGCGTTGCCCCGCATGCTGCGCCCCAAGCCTCTGACGACAGTTTCCTGCAGCGGGCAGAAATTTTTCTTTGCGGCCTCCCCACCGCACGAAATGTCACACTGTTTTTGGGAGAGTTCACCAACGCGGTGACAGTGCAGCTAAAGTCTTGCAATACATCGACTTACGACCGCCTTCACAACGCTTTCTCACCCTCTTGGTGAGACGCCGCTAGCGGTAAAAAGGCCGCCCCAAGAAATCTTCGGATGCAACTCGTTTTGCATCCATCGGTTGCGAAAAGTAGCACGCAACACTGGCGCGCTTGGTACGCGGATCGCTTACAGCAAGGACGTCACAAAGCAGGCTGACCGCGCGGGGCGGATGGTCTGCCGACTTGAGGTCTGCCGACTTGGTTTGACGTCAAGTACAGGGCCCGCATGACGCGGTGTCCAAGTGGATCGCAACGGATGCCAACAGCAGGAGACGGGAAATGAGCAATCAGCAGATGTACGAAGCGACGGACATGGAATATGGCTCGGAGAACTTCCGATCGGTCGATCGCGGTCGCAGCTCGAAGCGGCAAGCGCCGACGATGGGCCGCAAACGCGGGAAGACGCCGCAGTCGTTCAACGGCATTCATCGCCGTCGCCGTCGCAAGATGGCCTGGTAGCGATCCGAACTTTCGCGCGCTGGCAGAACCGCTGAGCGTTCGCTCGGGGACTGCTGAAGTGTGCGACGGTTGCGGAAGCGCTCCAGGTTCATGGTGCGCCGTCGGCGACTGGCTGTCGATGTCATTGGCAGGCGGATCAGTACAGCGGACGGAACGAGAGAGCAGTAACAAGTAGTTGGCGGTTTGTGAGTGAGCGTTGTACACGCTCGGCCAGGGCTCGTTCGCACGAGCACTCCGCTGAGACGTGCAGCGGCGCGAGTTGGTGCCGAGCGGCCGATGCCGCTGGGCGATTGGCAATCCGTGGCGGCCGATGCGCGCTGGAAGGTCCTGCGGATTGTCTGCGTGCGCGAGGGGGTAGCCGTGGTTTACACAGACGAACGTCGACGGAAACGTCTGGCGAGTACGAACGATTGGCGGGCCTACTTCCTATGAGTGAATTGCAAACAAGCTTGCCGACGACGCTGGTGTCGTCCGACCCACGGTGGGGCATCCTCCGCGCCGCTCCGGCAGCGCTGCGGATGTGCCTGGTGGTGTCGGCGTCTCCCCAGCGTTCACAAATTTTGGTGCGTGCCGCCCACGAGGAGCATTGGGCCACGATCGTCTGCCGCGGTGCGGACGAAGCCGCCCGCCAGGCAGTGCGAAATCGCATTCAACTGGCGCTCGTGGACATGCAGGCCGTGCCGTTGGGTGAGGAGTGTGCGTTCCGTGGTTTGGTCGAACAATTGGCCTCGCGCGAGGGACCATTGGTGGCCGTTTGCGGAAGTCCGAACGACACCATGGGTGAAGTCTGGTCGCGGCAGCTCGGCGTGTGGATGTACTTGCCGGGCGTCGATAGCGAAAGCGATCTGGCGCTAGTGTGCAGCGAGGCGCGGAGCATTGTCGAGAAGCTTGCCGGCCGGACGCCGGAGCCATCGAGATAAAGTCAACCACGCGCGAAAGCTGCACCGCAGCCGCCGCCCGTGAAACGATACGAATGGATCGCCCACCCCAGTGGGCACGAGTACTGAGACGAAAGCGAACCGAGAAGTGGATTCGATACGAGGGGACGAACGGCAGGCCGTCGTCCAGGTTCACGGATTGAGCGGCCCGCGCCGCTCAAAACCGCCGCGTGCACCGGCTTCCCGCCGTCGCGCGTGGCCGATGGAAAAGGGTCAAAAGCATGAATTCAAATTCCGTTGATCCCGAGGATTTGGGGAACGAGGAAGTCGGCGGCCCAAGCCGCGGCAGCACCCACGCGGTGTGGTCGCAGCGACGGCAGGCGAAGTTGCGGACCAACGTCCGCGCGAAACGTCGCCGAGCGAGCATGGCCGCTTTGAAAGGAATGCACCTCCGCCGCAACAAGCGGGTGAGCTGGTAACGGCCCACTTCCGTTGTGGAGGGGAAGCGGCTGAAAGCAGCGGCCGGTGGGATGGTGACAAGGTAGTAGCGCAAGGCCAGGCGCTGTTTAGGTCCGTTTGATTGATCAGTTTTTTCGCAAGGTCTTCCGCGGCTACGTGCGGCGGCAACGCAGTAAAAAGTAACTCGACTTTAAGGATGGCAACAATGCTTCGACAGTTTTCCAAATCTATGATGCACATGGGCGTGGCGTGTTTGATTCTATCGGCAGGCTGGCTTGCCAGTTCGTCGCAAGCGGCGACGATCATCGGCACGCCGGTGGCGCTGTCCACGCTCGCAGGCGTCCCCAACGCCACGATCACGGTCGGCGACAAGTTGTTCGAGCAATTCGGCTATACGGCCACCGGTGACATGCCAGGTGCGGCGGGCGTCAATGTCGTACCGATTCAGGATGATGCCGGCAACTACGGCATTCGCTTTCAGGGCGGGTTTGCCGACCTCGCCTCTTCTCAGGGCGGTTCGGATGCGTTGATCACCTACAAGGTCACTGCCACCGATCTAGGGAAACTGATCTCCGACGCACACCTGCAGGGCAATCCCAATTTGCTGGGGACCACCGGTTCGATCAGCGTCACGGAAACATTCCTCCCGTTGGGACCTGGCGGCGAATACACGATGGAAATCTACGACGACGAACAGAACCCCGGCCAGCCGAAGCTTGTCGATTGGGTCTACTTCCTTCCTCCGGTAAGGTCGCTCAACGTTCAAAAGGACATCTTGATCATCGCCGGCAATCAGACCGCGACGCTCTCCTTTGTCGACCAGACGTTTTCGCAAACGCCGGAAGCGACGACCCTCACGTTGGCGCTCGTCAGTTTGGTTTCACTCGCCGGCTATCGACGCCGCGGCCTGAAGTAATAAGACGAAATCGCTTTGGTCGCGGGTCAAGCCATCCGACGCGCGGCTGACGGAAGCGAAGAAAAATCGAAAGCCCCGGGCATGCCGAAGCATCGTGCCCGGGGCTTTTTTCGTTTTTCGAGTGACTCGGGACCGGTTACTTCACGGATCGCTCGCGGGGCGCAGTGGCGATTCGCGCCGGCGGACGCGGCTCGGCTTGCGGATAGTTGAGACGCAGCAGCGGATCGCCCAACAACTGGTACAACAACACGTGCTCGCGCCGCTCGGCAGCGAGATCGACCGGTGGTGGGCTCACGCCGCGAGCCAACGCGTCGAACGACGTCCGCAGCGAGTCTTCTGGCGGGGCCGACGCGAGCGTTTTCTGCTGGGTCCGTGTCCACACTTCCCCTAGCTTGGCCGCATGATCGGCCAGCGCCGCCCGCAACAGCTCGCAACCTAGCACGGTGTTGCCGTACGGCATCGTGACCCGCGTCGCCGCGATCACCGCGACCGGCCCTTCTTCGTCGAGCACCAATTCCTCGGCCAGCGAGTCGTCCCGCGCGTCGATCGCTCCGGAGTAGCAGGCGATCAGCACCGCCAGCGGACTGTTTGCGCCGCATCGCAGCTGCGGCACGTCAGTCACCGCCAGAATCGGTCGCGGTCCGCGCGGCGTGTCCGCCACGTCGAGCATGGATGGCAGGCCATGGCCCAAATAGATCCAAGCGAACGAGCCGGCGCTGATTTGCGCACACGTGTTGTCCGGGTCGGCCTTCAATTGGCGCACCGCATAATCCGGCGGCACAACCTGTTGAAACACGCTGCGCGCGGCCGCTTCAATGAGGGCATCGGTCAGCGGGCCAAAACCGCCGACGCCCGCCACCACGTCGAGCTGCCGCCGCCACGAACCCTGATCCGCCTGCTGCTCGTAGCGCAGCACCTTGCGAACGAACGCCGTCAGTTCCTCCGGCGTGTCGGCCGGGATCCGCCCCACCGCCACGTCGGGCGAGCCGTCGCCACCGTCACCGCCTTCAATGTCGACGTCGGCATACAATTGGTCGGTGGCGATCGTCGGCTCGCTTCCCCAGTGGATGTTGATTTTTGCCGCGGCGTAACCTGTCGGAACCGTGGACACGTCGCCGATCAGCACGACAGATTTCAAATTGCCCGCGCTGGCGGCTTCCCGAATCTTGGCGTGTAGTTCTCTCGCAGTCGCCGGCGGCTCGACGAACGCCAGCAGATGCCCTTGTTCGCGACGGTAATTTTCCCAGGGCGCCAACGCAGCACGAAACTCGGCCGGGCAAACGACGAGCGTGTCCGGCGCGGCAGCCGGGAGCGCGGCGATCAACAGCCAAGCAATGGCAGCAATGTGCATGGAACGGGAATTTCTGATGAGCGGCGACGAAAGAGCGGGCGGATCGTAGCGGTTCGTCCCAGCGGGCCGCAAGGGCAGACGACTGTCCGCTTCCATCCGCAAAAGCCGCTAATTCCGCTTCTGCCGCCAAAGACCCCACGCTGCCAGCCAGCTTACGGGAATGAGTGTGCCGCCGATGATCGCGATGCCAAGGAAGACCAGCCTTTCCTGCCAGGCAGTACCAATATTTCCCTCGGAGGCGAAGGGCATGAAGCGGTTGCCGGACGGAAAGATCGCGGCAAAAAGATACACCGCAAACGTGCAATTGACGCCGACGATCGCCAACCAGAATAGCAGCGACTTCTGAGAATCGCCGAGCGCAAAGCGGTTCCAAATCAGCCCGAGCAGCACCAGCATCATGCCGTTCATCAGACCGTTCAGATGACAGGAGAGTCCCATGCGCGGCGCGGGGAGCCAAGTCGCCACGGCGCCCACCATGATCGACGCCGCAAAGACCAGCAGTCCGTGGGCCATCAGTTTGCGATCGCGGGAATCGTTCACGAGGAGGTCCTTACTTGTTGCGGTGATTTCACGATCTCGCGAGCCGGCCAACACGACGTGACCGCGATGGTAAGGTTGGCGATGCCGATCACGACCAGGCTGCCGAACCAGATCCACGCCGCCGGCCCAGTGAAGTTGAACTTGTCGCGATGGAGACACGAAGCAGCAATCAAGCTGGCCGCCATCACCGCTAGCGCCAAAGCGAGCGATCTCACTTCGAGCCCCGACCTGCAGCGCGTCGACACCAGGCTCGTCAGACCAAACGTCACCAGCGGTGCGCTGTAAAAGCGACTGAGCAATGGGATAATCGCCCACGGCCAGATTGCCGCGGCTGCGGCCGGCGAAAACTGCAAAACAAACGCCAGCACAATGAGCGCGACGCCCTGGATGGCCAAATAGATTTTTGCCGCGGTCGACAAGCGCCGCCCGGCCGGCGAAACGTTGCCAACCGTCCGTCGCTTCAAGAGCCAAGCCGCGACGGCCGGGAAGCCGACGTAGGCCACGAACCAAAACCAGACCGAGGGTTTGGTCCAGTCGAAGAACTCCTGATGCGTCAGCGTGATTCCGAGAATACTGCCGGTCCACAGCAAAATCATCCAGGTTCCAAGCCACGCCTCGTCCCAACCGCGGCTGAAAATGTTCAGCACGCAGACCACAGTCGCCGCGAGATACAGCGCGCCAATCACGCGCGCATGAAGCGTCGGCACGGCGATGTTGAACGGTAAGCTGCCGTCAAAACTGTCGGCCAGAAACGACCATCCTAGACCGGTGCCGTTCGGAAATCCGAGACCCCAAAAAGCGACACACGACGTAAGCGATGCCACGGCCGGGCGTGCGATAGCCCACCACTTTCGGACAGCGGCGGGGACCGGATAATGGTTCCTGACGGAGGTCTGAAAGATGAGCGAAGTGACCGAGGATGTGTCGCGGCGTAAGCGACGTTTCAGTGAAGAGTTCAAGCGGGACGCGGTGCGACTGGTCGTCGAAGAGGGTTATACCTTCAAGTCGGCTGCGACGGCGATCGGGGTGAGCGACCAGAGCCTGCGGGCCTGGCACGCGAAGTTCGCGCCGCCGCCCGAGCCGTGCGGCGAGAACGCCACGGTCGCGGAGCTGCGTGAGGAGAACCAGCGACTTCGCCGGCAGCTCAAGCGGGCGGAGCTGGAACGCGAAATCTTAAAAAAAGCGACGGCGTATTTTGCGAAGGAGTCGCTGTGAAGTACGCCTGGATCACCACGCATGGCGACTCGTTTCCGATGGCCGCGATGTGCGACGTGCTCCATGTCTCGACATCGGGCTACTACGCCTCGGTGGACCGCGCACCGAGTCCGCGGGCTCGTCGACGAGCGCGGATCGACGCGGCGGTGCGGCAGGTTCACGCCGCGTCGCACGGGGTCTACGGCAGCGCCAAGATTGCCCGGGAATTGGCCCAGAGCGACGCGTTGGAGACGGCTTGCCGCAACACGGTAGCACGGGCGATGCGGGAAATGGGCCTCTCGAGCCGCGTTTCCAAGGCCTTTGCGCCGACCACCACCCAGGCCGATCCGACGAAGTCACCGGCTCCGAACCGACTCGACCGCGACTTCACGGCGACCAGGCCCAATGAGAAATGGGTCACCGACATCACCTACCTGCCGACGCTCACCGGCTGGGTGTACGTGGCCGTGGTGCTCGACCTGTTCAGTCGCAAGGTTGTCGGCTGGTCGATCCGCGACTCGCTCGCGACGCCGCTAGTGGCCGACGCTCTCCGGCGAGCGATCGAGTCGAGGCGGCCGGTCGGCAGCGAGTTGTTACATCACAGCGATCGCGGCTGTCAGTACACAAGCGATGCTTACCAGCAGACCTTGAGAACCTTGGGGATCGAGTGCTCCATGAGTCGCACCGGGAACTGCTACGACAACGCCGTCGCCGAGCGGTTCTTCTGGTCGCTCAAGCACGAGTGGACCAAACACGAATCGTTCGCGGATCTCGAAGCGGCCCGGCTGAGTGTATTCAAGTACATCGAAACCTTTTACAATCCCGTGCGGCTGCATCAGGCGCTCGGCTACAAAAGTCCCAATCAATTCGAAACCGAGTACGCCCCGGTCCTAGCGGCGTGAATTAGTGCCCCGCCGCTGTCCGAAAGTGGTGGGCTATCGCACGTGCGAAAATTCGAAATCCACGAGCCGGCAACGATTTGCGAGGCGGCCCAAAAAACACACGCCGACAAAACGCGAAAAACCCCGAGCCCGGCACGCAATTGTCGAGGCCAATCGAAAGCAGGGGCGACAAATCGCGACCGCGGTTCTGGGTCAACGGGGAACTGGGCCAACGGGGGATTGATCACCGGTTCGTCCTGAACCCTGAACCCTCACTTACCAGCGAAACTCGACCCGCCCCACCGCTCCGTCGAACGCGATCGTGTCGCTCGCGTTCACGTAGTTGTCCGCCTGCACGGCTTTGACCCACACCGGTGTGCTCACGACGTTGAACCAATACGAGGCCATGTAGCCGAGCGCCACGCGGCAATGGTTCTGCGGGCCGGTCCACATGATGCCCAGCTCGTATTCGAGCATCGGCACGATCCGGTCGTCGCTCCAGAGGCTCTGAGCAAGCGTCTGGTCGGTCGAGTCGTTGAACATCAGATAGGTCGCGTCGAACGAGCCGGCGAGCGCCGCCACCAGGCCTTTGGCGTAGACGCTGAACCGCGTGGCATCGAGCAGATGTTCGGCTTGGAAGCCGGCGATCGGACCGCCGCCGGTGAAGTCGACGTCGGTCGTGGTGTCGATCTCGCCGCCGAGGCCGCCGCCGAAGATACCGCTCTGCGAGAACTGTTGGTCGAGCTTGCCATATCGACCGCCGATAAAGACGCTCACTTCGCCGGTCTGCGTGCAGGCCACGTAGTAGCGGTAGGCAAGGTCGCCGAGTTGGAAGTCGATGTCGTAAGTGCCGGTCACCGGGCCAGCCGACGCCGTGAGCGCCGCGCCGGGATGATGCACGAGCGAACCAATCGCACCGCCGCCGCCCGGAATGGTCGGCGCCGCGAGGCTGCCGTCGACGCTCGATTCAAACCATGTGAATTGACCGAAGATGGCGTCCTTGGGAGCGAAGCGAACTTGAGCACCGGCGCGGAAGCCCAATTCATAATTCGGATCCAACACGCCGATTTGGCCGAACGGCACGGTGCCCGCGCCGCCGAGGCCGTCTTGCTGCTGAGCGTGGGCCATGTCGACGCCGGTCGGATGGAGCCAGAGTGCTTCGCCCCAAATCGACCAACGCAAGGGTTGCGGCGGCGGCGGACAAGCGACCACCGGCTGCGGACAGGGCTGCATGTACATTTGCGGCTGCGGGCACGGCTGAGGACAGGGGCAACCCTGCGGGCCGCACGGCATCGGGCCATCGAGATAGACGGAACCGTCGCCCGCCGGCATTCCGCCCATTGGCATACCACCCATCGGCATTCCGCCCATGCTCGGATCGTAAGTGGTCATGCCTTGCGGGCCCATCATCGGCGGCATGCCTTGCTCGATTGGCATGCCCTGTTGCATCGGCATCCCCTGTTGCATCGGCATGCCTTGCTGAATGACGACCGGCGATCCCGGGCCTTGGACATACTGAGCCGGCTGCACCAGCGACTGACCATTTTGCGAAGTGGAATAATAGGGGCTGCCATCGGTCGCGTTCGGCGCTTCCAAGAGTCCGCGGAACAGCGCCGCGGCGCGCGGCGACGGTTCGGAGCCGGCGGCATCCGACTCGTCGATAATCGATTCCGATTCCTGGCCCGGGAGCTCGAGCTGCGAAGCGAGCAAGGTGCGGCCCGTGTCGTGGCGGACTTTCACGGCATAGCCGACGTACGGCTCGAGATCGATGCCCGGCACCGGTTCGACGTAGCGCTGGATGTTGCCCGACTGGTCGGCGAGCGCGTAGGTCGGTCCGGTGCCCGACTCATCGGGGTTGTGAATCAACCGAGCGAGCGGCAGGTGTTGCGTCGGGTTGGGGCGATGGACGGTCCACGGCTGGGCGGCCGGCGAGTCGGCGGCGGGCGCCTCGGCGCGCGCGAAGCCCGCGAGCAAGCCGAGAACAAAGAGCGCACCCAGAGCGCGCGTCGAGTGGCCACACCGATGCGTGAGCGACTTAAATCACCCTTCGAGAACGTAGAAAAGTGCCGCCACGACGAAGCGCGGCGGGATCTGTTGCAAGTTGGCGCGAAGCGAATTGATAAGTGCGTCCGCGAAATCGGGCGGAAAAAGTGCCCCGACAGTCGACGAACGAATTAACTAGATAAGAGGTAGACAGATGAGCGGGGCGGCTTGTATCAAACGGATCGCGGCAGCGGCAAGACCAATTCGCCGACCCAGCCACCGTTACCTGCCAGCCGCCGTTGTCAGCCAGCATCACCCGGCGGATACTGAAGCTAGTATGTGGCCAAATTCGCAAGACACTCGGGAGCTTCTCGACAGCGCCCGCCAAGGCGACGATGCCGCCGTCGATCGGCTGCTGGCACGCCATCGTGCGGCGGTGCGGAAGATGGTTCAGTTGCGGATGGACCCCGTGCTGGCGCGACGCGTCGACGCAAGCGACATCGCCCAAGATGTGTTGGTGGAGGCCCATCGGCGGCTCAAGAAGTATTTGAGGAATCCGCCGATGCCGTTTCATTTGTGGCTGCGGCAGATGGCGAAAGACCGGCTGATCGACGCCCATCGCCGCCACCGCGTCGCCGCCCGGCTGAGCCTCGATCGCGAACAGCCGCTCGACGTCCGCTTGCCGCGCGATCAGTCGACGCGCAACATCGCGATTCAGCTTTGCGACGGTCAACTCACACCCGCCGCGGCCGCGACCTGGCGCGAGCTCAAGCGGCGGTTTGAAGACGCCTGCCGAGCGCTCGAGCCGCAGGACCAGGAGATCGTCGTGATGCGACACTTCGAGCAGTTGTCGAACTCGGAGGTGGCGACCGCGCTCGAGCTTTCGCCACAAGCGGCGAGCATGCGCTATTTGCGAGCGATGCGACGACTGCGCGAACTCTTGGCCGACGAGGCGACGAGCAAGTGACCGACGTCACGAACATTGACGACCGCGACCGCCGCTTGGCGGCGCTCTTGGACGAGTTCACCGAGGCGGCGCGAATTGGCAAGCCGCCGCAGTTTGATCAGATCGCCGGGCGCCATCCCGACCTGGCCGACGAGCTGCGCGCGCTGTGGGGCACCGCGATGGTCGCCGGCGCCGTGGTGGGCGAGACCAGCGATTTTTCGGAACCGCGAAGCACGGCGCACGACGCCCCGCCGCCGCGCGACTTGCCCGATCACGAATTGCAGGAAGAACTCGGCCGCGGCGGCATGGGCATCGTCTACCGCGCCTGGCAGCCAAGCTTGCAACGCGACGTGGCGGTGAAGCTGATCCTCCGCGGCACGCACGCCTCAACCGACGAACTCGCCCGCTTCCAGGCCGAGGCCGAGGCGGCGGGGCGATTGCAACATCCGCACATCGTGCCAATCTACGAGGTGGCGAGCCACGACGGCCAGTGTTATTTCAGCATGCAGTTGGTCGACGGCGTGACGCTCGCCGAGAAATTCGCCGACGGTCCGCTGCCGGCACTCGAAGCGGCCGAGTTGATC
>JANNTD010000385.1:0-4695 GCA_031403315.1 Planctomycetota bacterium | reverse complement strand
GCAAACCACGAGCCGGCAACGACTTGCGACCGGGCGAAAAAAAACAACCGCCGACAAAACGCAAAAAACCACGAGCCCTAGCAGCAATTGTCGCTTCGGTCGCCGACCCCAGGCGACAAAACGCCAGCCGACAGGCAGCTCAATGTCGGAGATTGGAGGAGCAAGATTGGCAAACTGGGAGACAGCAAACTGCTCACTTCGCGCGCTTGGCGAACGAAGTGTCGAAACGCAGCCGGACCGAGTCGCCGCGGCCTTGCACCGTGCCGTCGGGATACGCGATGCCGACGTCGTCGACATTGTGGGCGCTCTCGCCGAGCAGATGTTTAGCGAAGCAGAACTGTCGCACCGGTTCCATGTTCTTTTGCAGCTCCGACGATTCGGCGTAAGCGACCGCAGCGGCCGGCTCCCAGAACATGAACGTCGTCGCCAGTTGGGCCTGGTATTCCGCCACGCTGCAACCGGCGAGTTCGGCCATCTTCGCCACGGCCGCCTGCCCGCGGGCGTCCGGCTTACGCATCAACGCCAGCACCTCGTACCACGCTCCCACCAGCGCCCGGCCCAGCCGCGGATCGCGCTCGAGCGTCTCGGTGTTCACGACGCACAGGTCGAGGATCTCACCCGGTATCTGCGCGCTGTCGTAGATACTGCGAACGCCCGGCGCCTGCTCCAGCCGGCTGGCGATCGGATTCCAAGTCACCACCGCTCGGCGACGCTTGTCGGCGAGGAACTCGGCCCTAATTTTCGAGTCGCCCGTGTTCACCAGTTGCACATCGCGCTCGGACATCCCCGACTTGTCGAGCGCCCGGTTCAGCAGATAGTTGGACACCGACAGCTCGACGAGCGACACTTCCACGCCGCGCAGACCCGCGACCGAATCGATTCCCCGCGTGAGAATTTTGTCGTTGCCGTTCGAGTAGTCGCCGACGATCAAGACGGTGGTGTCGATTCCGGCCGCAACCGGCAGGCCCAAGGCGTCCATGTTCGTCACGAGGCAGGCATCGGCCCGGCCCGTCACGAACGCCTCGATCGACGCGACGTAATCCATCGAAATGACGTCGATCTCGATGCCTTCCCGCTCGGCCCACTTGGCGAGCACGCCTGCTTCCTCGGCGTAGTACCACGGCATCCAGCCGGCATAAATCGAGGCGGCGAGCGTGTACGAGGGCCTTTCGTTCGGCGGAATTGTCTCGGCCGATCGACTCATCGTCAGCACGACCGGCGACAAGCCCTCGTCATCGAGCGCGGACGGCATCGGTTCCACTCGCCCACAGCCTCCGGCCGTCAGCAACAAGAACGTCACCACCATCCGCTGTGGGAAACGATGCGCTTTTTGTTTCGTTTTCATGTTGACTCACTACGCTATGATTGCCGTCAGCTCAGCCGCCGTCGGCAGGGATTCCACCGTGGAACGAAGCGCGATTGGCGCGTCGAGCAGCTCGACGCCCTCGAGCGGACCGAGATCGAGCGTCAGTGTGAAAGTCGTTCCTTGACCGACCGTGCTCTCGACCGCAATCGTGCCGCGGAGCATCGCGATCAGACGCTCGCTGATCGAAAGTCCAAGACCAGTGCCTTCGTGAACCCGCGTGTACGACGAGTCGGCCTGGCAAAACGGCTGAAAGATCAGTTCCAGTTGGTCCTGAGCGATGCCGATCCCCGTGTCCGTGATCTCCACTACCATCAACCAATCGCTCGCCCGCCGCTTCAGTTGGGCTGCGACCGATACACCGCCCTGGTCGGTGAACTTCACCGCATTGCCGATCAGATTCAACAACACTTGTCTCAGCCGGCGCGGATCGGTGCGAATGCGGGACGGCACCGGCCCGATCCAAGAGAAGCACAGCCCGATCGATTTCGCCTCCGCCCGCGGACGCAACACCGCGAGCACGTCTTCAAACACCGGCAGCACCGAGTGCTCGCCCCATTCGAAGTCGAGTCGCCCCGCTTCCACTTTCGAAATGTCGAGAATGTCGTTGATCAAGTTCAACAAGTGGTGGCCGCTGGAATTGATCGTGGCGATGAAATCCTGCGTCTCGGGGTCGGTGACGTCGCCCTCTTGCTGCGCGAGCAGTTGCGCGAATCCCAGAATGCCGTTGAGCGGCGTGCGGATCTCGTGGCTCATGTTGGCGAGGAACATCGACTTGGTTTCGTTGGCGGCCGCCTCGGCCTCGCGCAACTTGTTCACCGCCTCGACCGATCGCCACAACAGCACCAGCGCGATGCCCGCCACTCCCACCGCGAAGATCGAAGCCTCGTACGCTCCACCGCGCACGCGCGCCACGGTGTCGGCGACGTCAAGTCGGTGGCGATCCACTTCGAGCCGCTCGTCGCGAACCATCGCTTCGATGCGCGGGTGCAACTCGTGTTTGAGCGGTTTGTCGCATCCTTCGTCGAAGAGCTTGCGAGCTTGCGCCGTGAGCGTAGTACCCCGTTCGGCCATGCACGCCCACCAGGCCGCGTCCACGCGGTCCAAAAGCACGCGAAACTCGAGCAACCGTTTCAGTTCTTCCCCGTTCAACCGTCCGTCGGCGCCGGCCTGCTCCGCGCCAGCAATTCGCTCGGCGGAGTTGAAGCCAATCAAATCGTTCACCAGCTTGCGAGCCTCGGCGCTGGCAATCGCAGCTTCGCGCCGCGCTTCTTCGCGGCCCGCATAGATGAATCGTGTCCAGGCCGTGTGACGCTTCTGCAGCTTGGTCGCCAACTGCTCCAGCGCCCGCAACTGCTGCTCCGAAGACTCCAGCCGCGTGATCGTCGCCTCGATGCGATTCGCGCACCAAATGGCGGCCATGGCCAGCATCAACGTGACCGACACGCTGATGCCGAAGGCGGCAATCAACTTTCCGGCGAGAGACAGGCGAAGTTTCGAGGAAGACATTTCGGGCTGCCCAGGCGCGCGCGAACTCCGAACTCATCAAACGGGAGTTGGCGCGCCATCGATCCCGCTTTCGATACCGGTCGTGCCGCGTCCCAAGAACGCGGTCCAATATCGGGAATTATGGGTCACACGAGCGCAGCAAGACTCGGCGACTATCTGCCACGGCGCCACCGGAACCGCAAATCTGATCCAGTCGGCCAATCCGCGCTGCGGCCGCAAATAACCGCGCCAATGCGAAAAATCGCGCCCCCCACAGGCGGGTTGGAATTGGTAGGATTGGTGTTGTTCGCGAAATCAGCTCGTCCTCGTCCGCATGGATTTCCAACGATGGCCGTTCAAATCGTTACCTCACCGCACGACCCGGCGCTCGACGAGTTGTGTCAGCGCCTCGCCGCGGGAGCAAACGACATCGACCGCAGCGGCCGCTGGCCGTCCGAACAACTAGAGCTCTGCGGTAACGCTGGCGTTTACAAATGGTTCTTGGAACCACAACACGGTGGACTAGGTTGGGACGCCGAGGATACGATCCGCGGCTACATGGCGTTGGCTCGGGCGTGCCTCACCACGACATTCATCCTCACGCAACGGACCGGCGCCTGTCGGCGGATCGCCGGTTGCCGAAATGATGCGCTGAAAGAGCGACTGCTCCCAGGCCTCGCCAGCGGCGAGTTGTTTACCACCGTCGGCATCTCGCACCTCACCACCAGCCGCCGACATCTCGGCCGGCCGGTCCTCGCCGCCGAGGAAGCGGCGAGCGGCTTCCGGCTCGACGGCATGTCGCCTTGGGTCACCGGCGCCGCGGCCGCCAACGTCATCGTGATGGCGGCAACACTCGTCGCGAACGGCGCGCCGACCGACCGCGAACTCGTGCTCGCCGTGCCATCCGACCTTCCCGGCCTGTCGGTCGACGAGCCGCTCCCGCTCGTCGGCCTCACCGCCAGTTCCACCGGACCGGTGCGACTCGACCGCGTCGAAGTGTCGCGTGACGCGCTGATCGCCGGGCCGGCGGCAAACGTGATGCTCAGCGCCGCGGGCGGCAGCACGGGCGGCTACGAAACCTCGGCTCTCGCACTCGGTCTCGCTCGGGCGGCGATCGATTTTCTCGCCGGCGAGTCGGCGCAGCGGCCCGAACTCACGCCACCTCACGACGCGCTCGCGGAAGAACACTCTCATTTAGTCGAGGATCTGCTGGCACTCGTCCGCGGCGAGGCTCGCTGCACCAAGGAATCGATCCGCCAACGAGCCAATACCTTTGTGCTACGGGCCACACAGGCCGCCCTCTCCGCGGCCAAGGGCACCGGCTACGTCGCCGGCCACCCGGCCGGACGCTGGTGCCGCGAGGCCCTGTTTTTCCTGGTCTGGAGTTGTCCACAACCAGTGGCAGCCGCCAACCTCTGTGAGCTGGCGGGCATCGCCGACTGAGCACCGAGCCTCGCCTGCTATCACGCCTGGGCTGGATGCTGGTCGCGCGAAGATCGGAAGAACTTTTTTGTCGGACGCCAGATCAGGTTGACATTGCCCGCTGAACAGGGATAGATTGCCTGTGGCCGCTCGCTCTATTGCGCTTCGTACTGGAACGAAACCTTCTGGCGATTCGAGGGACTCGCCGAAGTGCCATCGAGCAAGCGCCGGCCGATGTCCTCGTCTGGGCAAGCGACGTAGCGACCTCGTCCAAACAGGATTCAACACGTCAGCGGCTACGGAAAGGCGGTTCTGTTGACGACGGCACAGGCGGCCGTAGAGACTTTGGCAGGGGAGCAGTCCCCCGCGACTCGATTTCTAATGAGTGTTTTTCGTAAGGAACAAACTCTTCGGAAATCAAG
>JANNTD010000384.1:0-8249 GCA_031403315.1 Planctomycetota bacterium | reverse complement strand
CGCACCGGTGGACGGCGAACTGTGGACCGGCGACAGCAGCCAGGAGTTGGTCGTCCCAATCGGCAGGGCCGGCGCGATGCGACTGCAATCGGTGCGGCTTGGCCGCGGTACATCCCAACACCTGCTCGTGGCCGGCAAGACGGGCTCCGGCAAGTCGACCTTCCTCCACGCGCTCATTACCAACGCCGCACTCCACTACTCGCCCGACCAGGTCGAGTTCTATCTCATTGACTTCAAAAAGGGCGTCGAGTTCAAGACGTATGCCACGCACCGCCTGCCGCACGCCCGCGTGATCGCCATCGAGAGCGAGCGCGAGTTCGGACTGAGCGTGCTCGAGCGGCTGGATGGCGAACTGCGGCGGCGCGGCGAATTGTTTCGCGTCGCCGGTGTCCAGGACCTCGCGGGCTACCGTGCGGCCCACCCCGCCGAGCGAATGCCGCGCGTGCTCTTGGTGATCGACGAGTTTCAGGAGCTCTTCGTCGAGGACGACAAACTCGCTCAGGATTCGGCGTTACTCTTGGATCGCCTCGTGCGGCAAGGCCGGGCGTTCGGCGTGCACGTGCTCTTGGGTTCGCAGACGCTCAGTGGGGCGTACTCGCTCGCGCGCAGTACGATGGGCCAAATGGCGGTCCGCGTGGCGCTGCAATGCAGCGAAGTCGACGCTCATCTCATCCTCAGCGACGAACGCAACCTGGCGGCTCGCTACTTGAGCCGCCCCGGCGACGCGATCTACAACGATCAAAACGGACTCTTGGCCGGCAACCAGCCATTTCAAGTGGTCTGGCTCTCCGAGTCAAAGCGAGTCGATTATCTCCGACAAGTCGAAGACTTCGCCGCCCAGCGCGGTGCGATCACCATGCCGACGATCGTGTTCGAGGGCGACCAGCCGGCCGACCCGGCCGAGAACCAAGAACTCGCACAGTCCCTGGCAGTGGAGTCCCTGGCAGTGGAGTCCCTGGCGAATGGCGCGGCGACCACACCGACCGGCGGTCCCAAGGCCTGGCTCGGTGCGGCGGTGGCCATCAAGGAGCCGACGTTCGTCACCTTTGCCCGCCACGCGGGCAGCAATTTGTTGGTAGTTGGCAGCGAGGAAGAGTCCGCCTTCGGCGTGCTCGCCAACGCGGTGGTCGCGCTGGCGACCCAGGGTTCACCGCAGTTTTTCGTTCTTGACGGCACCCGGCCCGATTCGCCGTTCACCGGCGCGTGGCAACGATTAGCCGATGCATTGTCTGAATCGGTAACGGTCGCCGGGCCGCGCGACACCGCCCGAGTGATTGCCGAGCTAGCCGCCGAAGTCGCGCGCCGCGAATCTGCCGGCGAGGAAGAAGCACCGCCCTGGTATTTCGTGATCCACGACGCCGGCCGGTTTCGCGACCTCCGCCGCAATGAAGACGACTTCGGCTTCTCGACGGATCGCGATAAGCCGCCACGCCCCGACCGCCAATGGGCCGAGATCCTCCGCAACGGCCCCGCCTGGGGCGTCCATTCGCTCGTCTGGTGCGACTCGTACAACGACGTCCACCGGCTGGTCGACCGGCAATCGCTCCGCGAGTTTGAGCTCCGCGTGCTATTCCAGATGAGTGCCGCCGACTCGACGAATCTCCTCGATACGCCCGCCGCCAGCCGCCTGCGACAGCATCGCGGCCTGCTCTACAGCGACGATCTTGGCACGCAGGAAAAGTTCCGCCCCTACGGCCCGCCGACAGCCGAGTGGCTCGCCCGCGTCCGAGCTGCACTAACGGTTTAGGCGCGGATTGCCGACGAATGTCAACAGCGCCGCCATCGCGAGCAGCAGCAAACTGGCCGGCTCCGGTACACCGAGCGCGCTGCCGCCGCTGCCCGATGTGTCCCCAAAATTCGATTTCCAGAAAGTGTAGTCGGCCTGATCAATCTTGCCCGCGCTAGCGCCCGAGTTGTTACCGTTCGCGCGTAGGTCCGTCGTCGAGCCCAGCGTGTTCCGCCAGATCGCATAGTCAGCCGCGTCGACGATGCCATTGTGGTTGTAATCGCCGGGCACGGGCGGTGGTAGAGCGATCTCCCAACCGATGTCCACAAGCGCGGCAGCTTCGAGGTTGGTGAGCTGGCGGCGCGTGTTCTGTGGAAGGGCCGAAACCATCAGCGGTTGTTGTGCCGCGCTGCCGCCGTAGACGATGCTACCCGTGTTGACGGTGCTCCAATGGCCGGTGTCCACCGCCGAGTTGAGCGGCACCGGACCGCCTTGCGTGTACTGCGTCATCGTTTGAGTGCCGACGAACGTCGTCCCGCTGACGAGGTTCTGCCAATCTTGCGACGCACCAAAGCCGAGCGTGTGTGCCAGCTCGTGGAGCAACACGGAGTAAAAGTCCGACTTGTTGCCAGTGGGTGCCGTCGTGTGATTGAAATGCCAGTTGGCGTTGTTGTCGACCGCGAGCGACCCACCCCAGCGGGCGAAGCCGCTCGTTTCACCGCGCGTCTCCACGGCGCTTTTGAATTGAGCCGTGGTAGCGGCGATCTGGTTGTTCTCCGGCGACGTGAAGGGGCCCCTGGCTTCGTGCTGCCAATTGTATCCGCCGGGACCACCGCGCCCCAATTCGCCCGACGGAAGATCGCGGGCGCCGGCCATCACAACAAATTCGTTCGCCGCGATCGGAATGTTCAATTCGGCGTTCAAAAATCCCGTGGCAGGGTCGGAATAGTTCCGCTGCCAAGACCAGGTGGCGGAGCCACCCAGCGAGCCAAACAGGTCCGGCGGCTTTTGGATCGCTACGAATGTATCGTTGAGCGTGTTGGAAAAAAACGTGGCCGCCGCGTCCAAGGCCGCTCTGGCCTGAGCACCCGCTCCCTGCGGATTGCCAATACCAAAGAATTTGCTGCCGGCGTCGTCGATGCTGTAATCGATGCGGATCGTCACTGCCGCGGAAGGCTCCGCCCAGCAGGCAACGCACGCGACCAGCAAGCAGGGCAGAATCAGACAGAGTTTTTGTATCGGCACGAGAAGCAGGTCCTACCGGTCACGGTCAAACCTCCAGTTTAACACTGCCGACCCGAAACGGCCACCAATTCGACCCCCGCTCGACAACCACCGGCAGCGGCCTAAAATGACGGTTCACGACAAACCACACTGTCCCCAGGCAATGTATTCCCCTGGCAACACATTCCCCCAGGCATAGGAAAGGCTTCGTTCGCCATGAGCATGATTGTTGACATCCACGGTCGCCAGATTCTCGATAGCCGCGGCAATCCCACCGTCGAAGTCGACGTCACGCTCGACGACGGCACGATCGGCACCGCCGCGGTGCCCAGCGGCGCGAGCACCGGCATCCACGAAGCCTGGGAGCTCCGCGACGGCGACAAAAAGGTGTTTCTCGGCAAGGGCGTCTTGCAGGCCGTCGCCAACATCAACGAAAAAATCGCCGACGAGTTGGTCGGCGCCGACGCGCTCGACCAGATCGGCATCGACAGCATGCTGATCGAGCTCGACGGCACGCCCAACAAGAAAGAACTCGGCGCGAACGCGATCCTCGGCGTCTCGCTGGCCACGGCCCACGCGGCGGCCAAGTACGTCGGCCTGCCGCTCTATCGCTACCTCGGCGGATCGAACGCCCGGCTCTTGCCCGCGCCGATGATGAACATCGTCAACGGCGGCCAGCACGCGGACAATTCGGTCGACGTGCAGGAGTTCATGATTTTCCCGCTCGGCTTCGAGACGTTTAGCGACGCGCTCCGCTGCGGCACGGAAATCTTTCACCATCTCAAGAAAGTGCTCCACGACAAGAAGCTCAGCACGGCGGTCGGCGACGAGGGTGGCTTCGCGCCGGATCTGCCCAACAACGCCTCGGCGATCGATCTCATTTTGGAGGCCTCCGAGAAAGCCGGCTACAGGCCCGGCGAGCAAGTTTGGATCGCCATGGACGTCGCCGCCACCGAGCTCTACGACGCCAAGACTGGCAAGTACACGATCGACGGCAAAGCGCTCGACTCGGCCGGCATGGTCGAGCTGCTCTCCGGCTGGGTCACGAAGTATCCGATCTGCTCGATCGAAGACGGCTGTAGCGAAGACGATTGGGACGGCTGGAAGCTCTTGACCAAGCAGCTCGGCTCGAAGGTCCAACTCGTGGGCGACGACTTGTTCGTCACCAACACCGAACGGCTCGAGCGCGGCATCCGGGAAGGCATCGCCAACAGCATCCTCATCAAGGTCAACCAGATCGGCACGCTCACCGAGACGATCGAAGCGATCCGGCTGGCCGCCGGCCACGGCTACACCAGCATCGCCAGCCACCGCAGCGGCGAGACCGAAGACTCGACGATCGCCGACCTCGCCGTGGCGATGAGCACCGGCCAGATCAAAACCGGCAGCGCCTCACGCAGCGACCGCATGGCCAAGTACAACCAACTGCTGCGAATCGAAGAGCAACTCGGCGACGCCGCCCAATACGGCGGCCCACTGTTCCCGAAGCGGTAGAAATTCACCACGGAGGCACGGAGGACACGGAGAAGGAGCAGGAGAGATTGCAAAATGCAAATTGAAGAGTTCCGCCATTTTGCAATTTGCATTGGTCATTTTGCACTTTGCAATTTCTGCCTTCCTCCGTGTCTCTGTGGTTAATCTCCGTCGATGTCAATCAACGAGAAGTTGCCCATCACCGACTCGCCCTGGTTCTGGCTGCTATTGTTCTCCGTGGTGGGCCTGATCGCGCTTGTGGCCATCAGCGGGCAGTATGGCAAGCGGCAGGCGCGGCTCGAGCGGCAGTATCAAGCCCGCGAGCGGATCCGCGATGATGCTCTAGGGGACGACGCGGTGGGCGACCCGGCGCGACGTGACTATTCGACTTCAGAGAGGACGCTGATTCCCATCTGGCCGCTGGCGGTCTTACTCGGCGGCGTGCTCGTGTTCGCGGCGGTGATGCTTGGTCGGGAACACCAAAGGCGGCGGCATGAGCTACCTGGCTGAGAACGCAATCGCCATCTGGATGGGCGGGGCGGTGCTATTCACCATGGCCGGCGTCGTCTATTGGCAGCTTCGGACCGGCAAGGCGTTCTTGGCGATGCTGGCGGTGGTGGTCCTCACCGGAATGCTGCTTGTGGTCGAGCACCTTATCGAAACGCCGCGCGAAACTGTGGCGCGGACTCTCAACGAGCTGGCCGATGCGATCGAGGCGAATGACGTAACTGGCGTGCTGACGTTCATCGCACCGACTGCAAACGAGGTTCGCACCGACGCCGAGTCGCTGATGCCGCTCGTCGAGGTCAACAAAGCCAACATCATCGGCACGCCCGACATAACCGTTGACGCATCGACGCAGCCGCCAACCGCGACGGTAAAATGCCAGGGCTTCATCGACGTCACCGTCCGGCAGAATGGCATGCACGGCGGTTACATGGACAGCGTCACGATTCACTTTGTCGCCGACGGCGATCGCTGGCTGATCGAGAGCTACACACCAGCGCGAGATTGGCGCCGCGCTGCGACCGGTGGGCGCAACTAGGCGAAGTTATTCGGGGACCGGCAGGGGCAGACGATTGTCGCTCGGCCAGTGGTCCTGCTTGTGGTGACGGTTGTCTTGCGGCCAATTGCCTTGGTTCCAGCCACCACCGCCACCGTTCCAGCCGCCACCATTCCAACCACCTTGCCCGCCGCCCTGCCAGCCGGGGCCACCCCAACCAGGACCGCCGCCGCCCCAGCCCGATCCGCCTTGGCCCCATGGCCCAGATGCCTGGTTCGAGTTGTAGAAGCTGCCGCTGAGGATCGCCTCTTTCCAGACGTCGTTGAACATCTGCCATTGAGCGCCGAGCTCGCCGCCGCCATCGCCCCAGGCCTGCACTTGGTACGACGTGTCGATCGATCCATTGCGGCCGTTGTTGACAGTCCGCGTGCGACGGTAGCTACTCGTGACCGCGCGTTGATCGTCGAGCGGCTCGACGGGGTCCTTCCGCGAGTACTGCGCGACCCGGGCCCCTGTGATCGGATCATTCGTGAATGTGCTCCGCTTGAACGTCCAGCTCAACGCCGGTTGCGGCGATTCGACTACAGCTCTCGCGGCGGGTGCATACACGAGCGCAACACCACGCGGCATGCAACCGGCATCGCAAGCCGCTGCCGGTTGCACGAAAATACCAATTGCCGTTGTCGCGCCAAGCGCGAGCACGAATCGCGAGAGAAGCGAGATCATCGTGGGAGCCTTCGTGAGAAGAGCGGGGGTGAGGAGGGGCCAATCAGCGAGCGCTCATGCGCCCACGATTCCCATTGTAATCAGCGCCCCCGGCGCTCAAGTCGATGTTGCATTTCGGCAACGTGGCGCAGCGTTTTGCGGCCTGTAGCGATTAGTCGGCCGTTTGTACCGCTCACCGTTCCAGCGGCGCCGTTTCAGCAACCGGCTCGTCGATCAATTCGGCGATCTTGAGCTCATGATCCTCTGGGTCGTAGAAGAACTCCTGATTTGGCTCCAGCTCGGGCAGCTCGATCATGTTGGGTTCGACGATCTCTTTCATGAATTCTTCCGTCGTCTCAGGATACTTACCGTCGTGGGTGTTCACCCAGACATCCATGGCCGACTTGATCTGCCAGCCGAGGGCGCGATCCATCGCGATGATCCGCGCGTTGGCCATCGCTCCGTAGTATTGGAGCGGCCCATCCACCTGGTTGCGCCGTTGCTTCTTGCCGACGATGCCGGCAACGGCGGCTTTGGCCTCTGGACTCGACAGCAACCCTTGCGGATTCTTCACCGTGATCGTAATCGTCGTTTCGTTCTCAGGAGCGGCCGTCGGTTGGTTGGCCTGCAGCGCAGCCTGTGCGGCCTGCTCTGCCGCAGCCTTGTCGGCGGCAGCCTTGGCCTCCGCCGCAACCCGCGCTTGCTCGGCGGCAGCGGCATCCGCAGTCGACTTATTATTTTGCTCCAACTGCGCCGCGAGACCGTCCATGTCCGAAGCACCCGAGTTGGCCGAATCTTCGCAACCGATCGCCGACACCAGAGCCAGCGCGACGGCGATCCACAAAGTTGGCGCCTTGCACGATTTCATAATCAAGCTCTCCAGATTTGGACTGGTCGCTCGAGCGAACAGTCCGAACAGGCCCCCAGCCTCTTTCACCGACGCTCGGCCGCGTCGAGCGAAAATTTCCAGCCCTGCAACGTATCGAGCATCCCTTGTTCGGTCCGATCGATTCGCAGTGGCGTAAGCGTGACGAACCCTTGCGCGATCGCTTCGAGGTCCGTCAACTCGCCTTCGATCGCGATCGGCGGTGTGCCCATCGCCCAATAGTAGCGCCGCCCCTTTGGATCTATCCGCTCGTCGAAGTCGGCCGGCCAGCGAGCCGTCGCCATCGGCACCACGCGGACCTCTGTCGGCCGGTCGAGCGCCACCGTCGGGATGTTGATATTGTACAGCGGCGCACTCCGCGGGTCCTGCTGCTCGAGAATCTGCTCGATCAAATCCACCGCCAGCACCGCCGCCCGCTCGAACTTCGCCCGTTCGTCGTATTCCAGCGACACCGCGACACTCGGAATTCCGAACAGGGCCCCCTCGGTCGCTCCGGCCACGGTGCCCGAGTAGAGCACGTTGATGCCGATGTTGAAGCCGCCGTTGATGCCGCTGACGATCAAGTCGGGCCGCCGCGGGCAGAACTGGCCGATCGCCAGCTTCACGCAATCGGCCGGGCTCCCCTCGACCGCCCAACCCCGCCGACGATCGCCGTCGAACACTTCTTTGGCCATCAGCGGCGAGAGAAACGTGATCGAGTGGCCGACGCCGCTCTGCTCGGCCGCCGGAGCAACGACCGTCACGTCGCCCAGTCTTGCGAGTTCCTGCTCCATCGCCGCCAGGCCGGGCGCATAGATGCCATCATCGTTCGTTAGCAGAATCTGCACGTCATTCAACCATTCGTTAATAAGCCCGCCCCAACTCCGTACCTACAAGCTCCGTTTACTATACGCGTGTCGCCTCCGCGCAGCAACGCAGCGAATGCGGCTTTAAAACGCAGCCACTAGTGGGTTCACGAAGTCGGTTCTATAATGTCTCGTTTCCCCGCAGCGACGAATTGCTCGCCCATGCCCGCCGACCCAGCCACATCGACCGCAGCCGCCGGAAACGTCGCCGCCGAACGGGTGCTCGTGCTCGACTTCGGCGCCCAGTACGTGCAGCTGATCGCCCGCCGGGTTCGCGAGCAGCATGTGTACTGCGAAATCGTCCGGCACGACATCATGGCCGATCGCGTCCGCGAGCTCGCACCGAAGGGCCTGATTCTCTCCGGCGGGCCGGCCAGCGTGTATGCC
>JANNTD010000383.1:0-23614 GCA_031403315.1 Planctomycetota bacterium | reverse complement strand
CAAACGAGTTGAGCCACTCGGCGATGCGGCTCCCTTCCTTGTCCATCGACAAATGCCCGTAGCCGCCGCCGGGGCAGACGATCACGGCCGCACGCGTCGCCACGTTGGCCGCCGGCCGCGTGTGGAACAGCACCGGCACGTCCTGCGGCTTGGTTGGTGCTCCGGGTGCCGCCCCATTCCACAAGGGCATCTCCACGACTTCGCCCGCACGACAATTCGTTGCCGCGATCGCGCCAGCCAAAAGTGTCATCAACAGGAAAATGGTTTGCCGGGTATGCATCATGATCTTTTTTGTTCCAAATAGGCTCGCCATGGTGTCCAGTAGTATTGTTGCCAGCCGTCGGTTACACCCTGGTAGTCGTGCTGCGGTACGTCGAGGTGGACCAGGTTGATCCGGCCACAAAGTTCGTCCACCGCGTCCGGAGAAAACATCAGAATCAGCGTCGAGTCGGAATCGCCGTCCGCAAACTTGGTCGACCGCCACGACTGGACGATTAATTGCGGCCGCACGACGGCGAGCATCGTGCCGGAGAGCTGGCCGTCGAACGCCCGGAAAGCGGCGCCCGGTTCCGTGCCGATGGTGACTGGAAAACCGGTGAACTCGCCATGCACGGTCGGATCGAGATACATATCGAACAATGTATCCGCCGCCGCGGGCAACACCACCGATTGTCGAATGATGCTTCTCATCGGATTGCGATTCTACCAGCGCACTCGTGGCTGCGGCAGTGTTCTCAGCCAATTTCAACTGATCGTACAAGGAAACCGGCGGGGTGATTCCCGCCGGTTGTTGACTGCCCAATGAGTGACGCCGATTTAGCCGCCGACCGCTTGCGCCTGCGGCTCCGCGAGCGAGTGCTTCATGCTTTCGATCGCCTGGCCGCTGACCTCGTCGGCCAGCGACTGCAAGCCGGCCAGCTCCGGGCTCTCGGGCGATTGGAAGCCCGACTTCTCGGCCACCAGCAAGCCGAGCAAGACACCCAGTAAGCCGTTGGCCTGTGGGTTCTTGTCGTCGCCGCCGGTGACGAACAGCCGTTGCGGTACGAGCGGCTGCTGGCTGTGCGAAAGCCGATCGGCCACTTCGTTCACCGCGTACAGCCGCGGGTCGCCGAACGAGTTGATCTTCCGCAGCAGCACCGCCGCTTCGGAGAGACCGACCTGCATGATCCGCTGGCTTTCGCCCCGGCCGACGAGCATCCGTTCGCGGCTATCGGCCTCGGCCAGCACGACCTTCTGTTCGGCCTCGCGGCGCGAGCGGCCGAGCGACGCCTCGGCGACGACGATCGTCTGCTCGGCCTGCTTGCGGGCCCGGGCCAGGTCGGCCTCGCCTTCGTTCGAGGCAATCTGAGCCTGCACCTGGGCATTGGTGAGCGCGGTTTGCCTGTCGGCCTGCGCCTCGGCGGCTTTCAGCTCCTGCAACTTCTTGGCCGCCTCCTTGCGACGCTCGAACGTCTCGAGCTGCTCGGTCGATAGTTGCCGCTGACGCAATTGCTCCAAGAGCGTCTCGATCTTGTCGTCGCCTTCCACGTGGGTCGGCTTGCCGATCAGCACGTCGACACACTCGATGTCGAAGCCGCGAAACTTCCGCTGCAGCACGTCGCGCGCCTCTTGCTGAATCTGGTCGCGCTCGTGAAGCAGCCCGAGCATCGTCTTGGTGTGCGCGACGTCGCGGAAGTACGCGCTCAGCATCGGATCGAGCGTCTGCGTGATGAGCTTCTTCACGTCGCCGAAGCGCTGGATGACGCTTGGCGCACGCTCGTAGTCGATGTGCACCACCACGCTCAACGGCAACAGCGGCTCGTAGGCGTCCTTGGTCACCAAGTCGATCGACCGCAGACTTTCGTCGTAACGGTGCGATTCACTCTTGCCGGTGATCCAGTGGAGCACGAAGTTCGTTGTCGGCACCAGGATGATGCTGCCGGCATACGTGTTGAACGCGTACTTGCCCGGTCCGAGCGATTTTTCCCACACGCCCCGATCGCCCGTGGCAACTTGTTCGCCGTGGCGGAAGCCCTTGCCGGACAGGTCGAGCCCATGCCGGCCGACGTAGCTCACCACCACGCCCACCGAGCCGATCGGCACCACCGTCTTCGGGATCATCTCGAGCGTGGCAAACCAGCGGTTGATGAAGTACGTGCCGTCGGTGAGCGCCTGGTACTGTCGACCGCGGCGGCCGCCGGCGCGCAAGTACGCCTCGGCGTCCTGAAAGTTGTTGTGAAAATTCGCCTCGCGCGAATCGCCGCCCACGATCGGCGCGATGATCTCGTCGGGCGGCAGCGACGGGCCATCGTGGACCGTCACGATGCCGATCGAGTCGACCATTTCTGGCGTGTCGGGATATTCTTTATCCGCCGAGTGCATCTTCGCACCCACCACGACCGGATCAAAACCGCCGATCGCGGCCAGTTCGTCGCGGTATTGCTCGATCGTCTTGAGCTCCTGCCGCGAGAGCGTCGCAGGCAGCGCGAACACGTGGTCCTCGGCAATCACGACGAACAGTGCCGGATTCACCGCGTACACGCCCTCGCGCAAAATCGCCCGTTGGCGACCCCGCTGACCACGCACGACGCGACCGTCCTCAAGCGTGGCGCCCCCAAGGAACGCGCGGGCGACTTGAAAATGGTTACACTCGACCGACTGGCCCAAGGTTTGGCTCGACGAGAGCGGCTCGCCGTCGCGGGCGTAGACGTAGCCCAGCTTGCCCTGCGAAACAGTCACCAGCCGCATCCGCGGCACGCTATATTGCCACCGCCAATAGCCGAAGTGCAAACCACCACGCAACAGCTCGGCCTGGAAACCGGCCTCGCCATCGAGCGCGAGAATCTGGCCATCCGGCACCGAGCCCTTCCACGACCAGAGCTTCTCGACGACGCCGACCGAGTTGTGCGGAATGTAGCGGAAACAGAGCCAATAGACGAACAGCGTCCCCGTCGGCACCGCGACATACGGCCACCAACTGATCAACCACTGCCACACTGTGCGCAATTCATCCAATTGCGCCAACATCACCAGGTTCATAAATGGAATACCTGCGAACATGGTTCGAGTCCCTCGCGTTTGGGCCGCGATACGGATCTTCGGCGCGAACATGCGCACTTTCAGTTAAGAAAGCGCGGTACAATCGCTGCCGGAATACCGAGCGCGGCAAGTCCAAGAGATCAAGAGCACGCAGGCTCTGCGTCGCCAGGGTGGCGAGACGAGTCGGCCCCGTTTCCTGTGATCGAGAGAACGTCTCCCGACCGGCCGACGAGGTTAGCTGACGGGCTAGGACGGAAAGGTGTCCTGGCATTCAAAGCGAATGCCTTCGCCCCGGCGGCCGCCGGCTTTCGCACGGCAGACGCATTGGTTCCCCCGCTCGCGGCCCGGCGTGTTCGGCCGCGATTAGGCTGCACTGGCTCTATTATACCGTTTTCCAGCCGCAGCCCGCCGCTCAAGTTTCATGCCGTGTCGCAAGTTGTTATGCGGCGAGCAGATCGGCATGGCTGGACGGAAGGCGATCTACGCAATGCGAACCGGGTGCCCCAGCGCTATTGCAGCGTTGGGGCACCCGGTAGTTCTAGTCAATTTCGTTGACAGCCGTGCTACGACGACAGCAGTGCTACGACGCTTTCCGCCGGACCGCGACGAGCGCCGTTGCGCCGAGGATCAGCAGCATCGCGCACGATGGCTCCGGCACCGGCAGCACGGCGAAGCCACCGTCGAAGTTGGCGGGTGTAACGGCGTCGCCCACCAGCCGGCCCATCAACGTAGCCCCCGTCCCCAGGTTCACGTTGTAGAGCAAATACGAGCCGGTCGGACCCGGTGCGGGAGGCGTATCGGGCCGCTTGAACACGGCGTAGCCAGCATCGCCGCCGATTGTCGGATCAACGCTGGCGGGATCGGTGTAGACATCGAAGTGTGTCCGCGGAGTCGCGCCGACCCCGACCCCAAACGCGCCGACCAGATTCAACGTGCCGTCGTTCGGCGGGCTCTGCGTATACAGGCTGTTGTTGCGCGAATCCATGTCGTACAACGTCGTCGCCGGTCCAGGGGCCTCGGCGATGTTGTTGATGTACGCCACCGCGTCGACGAACGGTGAATTGCCTGACGGCTGGATCACCAGCGCCAAATCGACGGCGGCGATCTGCCCCGTGCTGGAATTCAATCGCAGATTCTGGTTCGACGTGTTCACCAGCCGAATCCGCATGCTGTTGTCGCCTTGCAGCGTCTTGGGATTGAAGTCAAACCCAAAATTGCTGCTCGTCGTCAGGTCGTACCCGATTCCGGTGGAGTTGAAACCGGCACCCACCGCAGTCGGCACGCCGGTGTTGATGTCGATAGTGTACAACTGCGTGGTATTTGGGCCGACGTCGATCGCGTAGAGCGTGCTCGAACTCGGCCGGAAGTCGATGCCCTCCGGTACGAAACCCAACGGGGCGCCAATCGTCGTGATTGGCGCCGGTGCAATGCCGTTCACATCGAAACGGAATAATTGTTGACCGCCATTCACGCCGTAGCCGATTAGGGCGTGCGACAGATTGCCAAACGCGCTGAGCACAGCGCAGGCGCAGATCACGCGCGAGAAAACACACAATTGTCGAATCATAGAAACCTCTGGTTCAAGACACTGGAAAGGAAATACCACGAACACAGCGAACAATTCGTGTTTGCAGTAGCCAGACCCTTCCAGAAACCAGAGGTGAGAGGAATCCCTGAATTAAGCAAATAATCTACTACGCCCGCCCACCAAAGTCAACAATACCCCGACCCACAAAGCACCTGTTATACTTCCCGAATGTCGGCCCCGAATGTTCTGCCGCCCTTCGTACGCTCTTGGATCGCTGCTGCTGTCGCCGTCGCCAGTTGCCAAGCTGCCTGGGCGGACGCCCCTCAACCCGCTCCAACTTGGCAGCGTTCGCCGCGGTTCGAGGAACAATCTTTCACCGCGACGCTCGAGCCGGACGTGCGCTATCACGTGAACGCGCCGCTCGACGCGGATGGCGCGCCGGCCCGCGGCACTCGGCTCATTATCTTCGCGCTCCCGAACGGCAACACAATCGAACAGACGCTCGGCTGCAAACTGGTGGACGGCCTCGATTGGCATTACGACATCCGGCACGTCGCCGCTCAGGTTCGGCTGCTGCGGAAGCTCTGCCCCGACGAGCGAGTTGTGCTCGTTTGCGTCGAGGCGGGCGGGCTCAGTTGGCCGACGTGGCGTGGTTCGCATGAGAACGCCAACGCGCAAATCGCCGGCTTCGTCGACAAGTGGCGGAAAGAGTTCGGAACTGATGATGCCAAAGTGACGCTCACCGGCCACAGTGGCGGCGGCAGCTTCATGTTTGGCACGATCGAGGGTAACAACGACATTCCCGCCTACATCGACCGCATCGCGTTTCTCGATGCCAACTACGCGTTCGACGCCAAGTTGCACGAGCAGAAGTTACGCAACTGGCTCCAGGGCGACAACGAGCGGCGGCTGATCGTCGTCGCTTACGACGACCGCGAGATCACGTACGAGGGCAAGAAAGTCGTCGGCCCCGACGGCGGCACCTTCCGCGCCACCGGCCGGATGCGCGACGCCTTTCGGCCAACCTTTCCGCTCACTGAATCGAAGCGGCCGCCGTTCGTCGAAACCACCGGCCTCGACGGCCGAATTCATTTCTTCGTGCATCCGAATTCCGAAAACAAGATTCTGCACACGGCGCTGGTCGGCGACATGAACGGCTTGGTGCAAATCCAAACGCTCGGCGCGCCGCAAGACGGAAAATGGGGCACGTTTGGCGGTCCGCGGGTGTACACTGAGTTCGTGCAGACGGAGCCGACGCAATCCACGCCGAAGTGAACCGGAAAATTTGCCGTCACGCAAAGCGCGTCAGGAGGACTAGCGAGCCGATCGCCATCGCCAGGCCGGCGATTTCGTAGGCGCTAAGTGTCTCGCGAAACCCGACGACGCCGATCGCTGCGAGCAGCAGGATCATCGAGACGCTGTAGACGACGCCGATCGTGGCCAATTTGAGGTGCTTCATCACGAACACCCAACCGAAGGCCGTCGACGCGTAGATTAGAAAGCCCACGTAGAACCACTTCGACTTGAACCACTGCGGCTCGCCGCTGGCGAGTTTCAAGAAATAGTCGCCTACCACGCCGAATGCGCTAAACGCAATTGTCACGAGAACGGCGAGCGTGGACTTTTCCATAGTCGTTCTTTGAAATCCGATCGCCGACTCAGCCTGTGCCAGATCGCAATAGAATGTACCCGGCCAGAACGAGTCCGACAATTGATAGCGCCGCCGAGAACCAGACCGACCAATTGGGCAGCGGTTCGAGGGGCCGATCTTGAGGGCGGAGATTGCGGCAGAATCGCACGTGCTGCCAGGCGGCAAGTGCCACCGCCGCCGAACCCAATAGCACCAGCCCGACGCCGATGAGAGTCGAGCCAGGATGGGTACTCGCCAAAGGATCGTGCCGTAGGATCTGGAGGAACAGGCCAAACCGCGCTACGACAAACCCCAGTCCAATCACGGTGATCCCCGTTCGCACCCAGGCCAACAGCGTTCGCTCGGCCGCAAAATACACACGCGGATCGTTCGATTCATTCATCTGACATCCCTCCATGCTCATGAACTCCCGATGAGAATCCCGGCCGCGAACACGATCACGCCGCCGACGATCACTTGGAAGCACGCCTGCAAGAGCGGCGTATCCATGTAGCGATGGCGAACCCAGGCGATCGCCAGCAGCTCAATCACCACGATCACCGCCGCAATCATCATCGCCACGTCGAAGTCTGAAATCAACAACGGCAGCGTGTGGCCGATCGCGCCGAGGAATGTCATCAGCCCGCAGACCGGGCCGCGGATCCACGGGTTGCCGCGGCCGCTGATCTTGCCGTCATCCGAGAGCGCTTCCGAAAAGGCCATGCTGATGCCGGCGCCGACCGCCGTGGCGAGGCCCACGAGAAAAGCCAGCCGGCTATCGCGGGTCGCGAAAGCCGCCGCAAACAACGGAGCGAGCGACGACACCGAGCCATCCATCAGCCCTGCCAGCCCCGGCTGCACCACGCTCAGGATGAACGAACGTTCGCCTTCGTGCGGCAGATGAACTTCCGCATTGGCGGCGGCATTCGTGGAACCAGACGGCGCGCTTTCCGACACGGCGACCTCACCGACTCTGCCAGTCAACAGTCTCTCAATGACTGCCGCAAAGTATAGCCGGTTCGTCCGGCGCCGACGAGCGTGACTCCGCACAGCATTTGGCCGGCAACATCAAGTCGGCCGGCAATTCGTGGTCGAGGCCGCTGACCGTGCGCTTGATGCGCCGCTGGAACGGCGTCTTGATCAAAAGGGGCAGGACATGCCGCCGAACGAAGTCGAAATACCAGGCGTCGTCCGCAAACATCCGCGAGAACAAATCGACCTGGTGTACCACGCGTGCATCGACCGGGTGACGCAGAGAGTTGTACTCCGCCAGCCGCCCCTGCCCCGCCAGTTGAGCAAACACAAACGCGTCTTCAAGTCCCAGGTTCATGCCCCGCGCACCCATCGGCGAGTGGATGTGAGCCGCGTCGCCGGCGAAATACACTTGTCCCAGCGATAGCTGGGCATCGATTCGATGCGAGACATGAAAATTCGACTGCCAGAGCGGCTCGCCAATCAACTCGCCGTCGACGAAATAGGAGCATGGATCCGGCCGGTTGCCCAGGATCCGCCACACCGGCCGGCTCGGGTCGTCGGACCGTGCATCGTCGACGACACGCATCACGAACAGAAACGCACTTTTGTCGAAGAAATAAATATGGGCATAGTCCTCCGACATGGTCGTCTTCAGCACGGCGTCCGCCAGATACCACTGGTCTTTGAACGTCGTACCCGGGAAATCAATGTTCATTTGGCGGCGCGCCGTGCTATGCGCCCCGTCGGCTGCCAGCAACCACGGTGCTTCCACCGTTTGCGGTTCGCCGCCGCCCGCCCGCTCGAGCACCGCTTCGACGTGGTCGCCGAAGTTGTGGTCGCCGACGTTGCGGCACTCGGTAAGCTCGATGCCGCGCTCGACTGTTCCACCGACCTCCACCAGCGCTTCTTGGAGCAGCCGCTCGGTGGTCGCCTGCGACAGCGCGAGCATGAACGGATACTTGGGATGAATGCCGTCGAGCGAGAGATTGATGACGACTCGACCGTCGCGGTGCATCTGCATGCCGCGGATCGGCTTGCCCATCGAAAGCATCTTCGCCGTGACGCCGGTCGGCTCGAGAATCGTGAGCGTACGCGGATTCACCGCCAGCGCCCGCGACTGGGTCGACGGTTCGCTGCGCATCTCAACGATGCGCGGCGTCTGACCCTGCCGCGCCAGGAAGAGTGCCGCGCCCAGACCGACCGGTCCCCCACCAATAATCAACGGCTGGTTCATTTCACGATTCCCGATTGGCGTCATTCATGCCCGCTGGCAATTGTGCGCGATTCGTCTTCCGCTTCGTCAGCCGCGGCAAGCCGCATTCCCTCGCCAGCAGTCGCCGAGGCGACCAACAGTCCCAAGAGCAGCGAGCCAATCAACAACGCGGCAACGATCAGACTTTTGAGAACATGCATGACTGGCTCCCTTATGCTCGCCAAATCGAAAGAATGACGCGACCGCCGGGCAGCATCGCCGCCACGAAAAAACGGCCCCGACACACCGTTTGGCAAGCAAATATAGGTCACCCGGAAGTGCGCGTTGGGTGCGGAAACGGCAAAAAAGCGGGTCCCCAACCAGGTAGTCGTGGGTCATGCGTCGATCGAGCGACCGCTCGTTCAATCGGCCCGGCCATCGATGGGAAGTTCGTACCGCGCGACCAAATATGGCCCAACCTGCCGATCGCAGTGATAACGAAAACCGAACCGTTCCTACACGGCAGGTTCCCCACCGCCTGCGTATTGGCGGACGGCCAAAATGCCCAATTCGGCATGTCGGCCTTCCTGCGCGCCGAGCCGGCGGACGTAGAAATGGGCGACGCGGAACAGCTCATGGCGGTGTTTCCTGCCGCACGCGCACTGATTTCCACGTTTCCGACCTGACCGCGGCCACAACGGCCTGCTGGTTTGGATTACTTGCCAAAAATTCTTGACATTTTCTGGGTGGGGCGACATACTGTCGCGTACTTTGCGGCAAACGCCGTTTTTTTAACGGGAGAATCGCCAATCCAGAATCGACGGTCGAACGGTTTCGCGCGTGTCAGTCATGACACTCGAAGCCGTCCGACCGTCGATTCTTTTTTTGTCAAACGAAGACAACCAGGAAACGTGCATGGTCAATCAGCAACGAATTACGGCCGGCTTACTGCTTGTGCTCGTCATGCTCTCAATCCTTCACCAGCCCGCGGGTGCAGTCACGATCAACACCGTCCCGGTCGGCAATCCCGGTAACGCCGGCGAGATCCAATCGCAGGGCACGTTCGGCGCGGTCGGATACAACTACCGCATCGGCAAGACCGAAGTCACCAACGCCCAGTACGTCGAGTTTCTCAACGGCGTCGATTCGACTGGCGCGAATACGCTCGCGCTCTACAACGGGAGCATGTCGAGCGACGCTCTCGGCGGGATCAACTTCAACGGTGGCGCGGCCAACGGATCGAAGTACGAGATCAAGCCGGGCCGCGACAATAACCCGGTCGCGTGGGTCTCGTGGTACGACTCGATCCGCTTCGCCAACTGGCTGCACAACGGCCAGGGGAGCGGCGACACGGAGAACGGCGCGTACACGCTCATGGGCAGACGCCCACGCCTTCCAACGGTAACAGCATCACGCGCAACGCAGGCGCCAAGTGGTGGCTCCCTAGCGAGGATGAATGGTACAAGGCCGCCTACCACAAGAACGATGGCGTGACCGGTAACTATTGGGACTATCCCACCTCGACCGACGCCGTGCCCTACAGCGACCAGCCGCCGGGGACGGGCGCGCACGACCCATCGAATACCGCCAACTTCTTCGATTACGATGGCAGTGCCAACGGCTTTAACGACGGCTTCGCAGTCACGGGATCGCTGAGCGTTGCGGGCGTCAATGCGCTGACCGATGTGGGTGCTTACACGTCGGCGCTCAGCCCCTACGGCACGTTCGATCAAGGTGGCAACGTCCGGGAGTGGAACGAGGCGCTAATTGGTTCGTCGCGCGGTCGGCGTGGCGGGTCGTGGGGCAGCTGCTCCCTCAACCTGCACGCCTCCAACCGCGACGTCGACTGCGGCCCGGTCGAGCAGGGCGGCAGCCTCTTCGGGTTCCGCGTGGCAAGTATTCCTGAGCCAAGTACGCTGCTGCTTCTATGCTTTGGAAGTCTGGCGGTGTTGGGCACCCGCAAATGCCGCTGACGCCTTGCGGATCGACAGCTTCCCGAAAAACCAACGGTTCGTATTCGGCGCGCGGCAGGCCGACCAGGCCCCGCCGCGCCGACGACTCACGCGATCTGCGGGACTTCGTCCCGCTCAATTTCGACGCGGGCCACCGCCAGGCCGGCGCGCTCCACGCTCTGGATGGCTGAGGCGAGGGCCTCGTCCAAATTCGAGGCGTGACGGTCGAACTGGAGTCTCGTGACGCCGTCGCGCGTCAGAATGCTGGCGTCGTCACATCCCGCTTCGTACAGCTTGTCGGCGGCTTCGTCCGTCACTTCGAGCTCTGTCAGGATCAACGAGAATTCATATTTCATGAGGTTGCTCCTTCAGTGTGGACAGCCATCGACGGCGCGGCGAATGCGTCGAGCGTGATCTTCTGGGCTGCGCGGCGTCGAATACACTCGGAATCGGCAGCCACCGCGGCCGCCTTGAGGACACCACAGTGTTCCGAAAATATGCGCCCTTCCACTTGCCTTGGTGAACGTCCAACCACGGTCTTGGGCGTATCCAATCGCGTCGCGGATATGTTTGTTGGGATGACTTGCCATGCGTTGACACAACCGCGCTTTGGTCCAGTATTCCCAACAATGTTATCATACCCAAAGCGTGCATCCGCAGGCAAGGTAAGCGGGCAGCCGGGGCCAAATTGCCGCAATTTCCGCGGCGTTCGCGGCGGCAACTGGAACAACAACTCCAACAACTTGTCGTCCTCGGACCGGAACGACCGCGGCAACCCGGCCAACGGGGTCAACGACATTGGTTTTCGCGTCGCAAGTATCCCAGAGCCAAGTACGCTGCTGCTTCTATGCTTTGGAAGTCTGGCGGTGTTGTGGCGGAGACGACGCTGAAGCAGGAGAGGAACACTGATCTCCACTAATCTTCGCTAATCAAGATTAGTGCAAATTAGCGTCGATTAGTGTTCTGTGAATTGAATTCCGCTCGACAAAATGCCGGTTTTCGCGTCGCAAGTATCCCTGAGCCAAGCACGCTGCTGCTAGGCGCGATGGTCGGCATGGGTCTCATTGCGCTTGCGTGTCGCCGCAGCCGCGCTCCAGAGCCCCACGGACTGTTTTTGAATTAGGAGTTACGGAAAATCGCGCAGCAGCACGATTCGGGGGAAATCTGCGTGGACCGCGTTGAATAGCGGTTCGTCGGCGGTAATCCCAGGCAACCCCTGTTGCTCCGCCAGCGCTACGAACAAGGCATCGTAGATGGCGCGGTCGTACTTGACTGCGATCTCAAACGCGGATGCGAGCAGCGATACCGCCGGTTCCACCGCGACGGGACTGCGGACCAACGCCTCTAACAAATCCCTCGCCTCGCTCAAGTTGATTAGCTGCTGGCGATGCCGCTTCCAGAGAGCATTGGCCACTTCGGGGAAAATCAAGTCGAGGACAATCAGCCGCTCTCCGGAAGCGGCCGTTTGTACAATCAACTGATGAGCTTTGGCGGAATCTGCTTCAGGAAGAATCCACTTGGCAACGACGCTGCTATCGACGACCAGATCGCTCATCGCATGCGATCCGCCGCAATCTCCGGCGCGCTATCGGGAAGAACCCCCTGCCGCTCGACGACGGCGGTCTGCATTGCCTGCACCCGGTGGAGCCAGGCCTGCGGCGTCTGACCGTTCGCAGGCTCAAAGCTCAACTGGACCCGCTGCTCCTCGAGAAGATTTACCGGCTCGAGCGGTTCGAACACTCCATGGTGGTAAATGGCTTCGATGCGGCTCATGGCAGACTCCTTAAGCTCCTACCGAGATTATACGGCATTGGCTGAACGGTAACTACCGTGTCGTCTTCGGGCCGCGGGCCTTCGATTACCACAAAGCCGTTTTTGCCTTGTCCGCGACAGGTCACGACAACAGCCATTATAGCATTCTGTAGTGATTTGGCGAAGCGGCGACTTCCCGTCAATCGAAGTCAATGTGAACATTGGTTTTCGCGTCGCAAGTGTCCCCGAGCCAAATACGTTGCTGCTTCTAGGCTTTGGAAGTCTGGCGGTGTTGTGGCGGAGACGAGCGTGCTAGGAGAAGGAAAAGAGGAACGCTAATTGCCGCTAATCTCCGCTAATCAAGATTAGTGCAGATCAGTGTCGATTAGTGTTCTGAAACTTGAAATCCGCGACGCTGAAGCTGACGCGGCGGAAATAGAGGAACGCTAATCTCCACTAATCTTCGCTGATAAGATTTGGATTAGTGCAGATTAGCGTCGATTACAATCCTGTTCGGCACGGGACGTGTATTGTCTTTCGTAACGGTCCGGTGCGAGGTTTTTTTGACGAATGAGGGGCGATTCGAGGTTGGAGTCTCGCGGTGACGAGAGGTCTTTCGGTGACAGCGCGCAGCGTGAAGCGTTGCGGCGCGTGGGATTGAAAACGCGGCTAGGAAGCTTGGGGCTGGAGTTTTGCCAGATGGTTCAGCAGTTCCTCCTCGTCGGCCAGTCCGGTGAAGTAATGGCAGATCATCTCGTAGGTCCGCAGGGTCGGCTTGCGGCCGGTCCAGAGACTGATCAACAGACAGGCGATGATCGCACAGTAGGTTTGGATTTCGATTCCCTCTTGATCTTGAGCCAGCAGATGCCGGCAGCCGAGCACGTGCTTGAAGAACCGAAAGAAGACCTCGATGGTCCAACGCTGGCGATAGATTTCCGCAATGATCTCCGCCGGCGGGTCGAGGAGGTTGGTGGCGATGCGCAGGATTCCGTCGCTTCCCGGTCCTGTGGAGCCGCTATGCCGCCCGCGTTGCTGGTGAGGCGTGATGCGGACTTGCACCAACCGCACGGCATGATCGGGTCGCTTGGCTTGTGCGCCATGCCCGCCGAGCGAGACCAGCTCGTCGCTGAGCACGTCGGCCGCCACGGCCTCGTCGCTCAGCGGGCGGGATTCCGTCACCTGGTAGCTGCTGTTGTCGCGGACGCGACAGACATAGCTGCTGTCCGCGGCGTGGATCTCGTTGAGCAGTGCGAACTGCGCGTACCAGCGGTCCATCACGTAGCAATGATCGGGTTGCAAGCTGGCCCGCAAGACAGCTTTCTCGTCGGACGAGCCGCCGTTTTTTCCGGGCGTCACGTCGATCCGTTTCGGAACCTGCCGATCCAGGTCAAAGTGCGTATGCAATCGCCAGCCTGCCTGGGGCTTGCCCCCTTTGGTGTGCGAATAGGTCGCTTTGGCGATCGTGGCCAAGGTTTTTACCACCGATCCATCCACAGCGACCAGCAACTGGTCGACGTGTCCTTGGCCAATCTGCCGAAGCGGCTGAACCTGTGCGGCCAACTCGCCAATGATCCCTCGGAGCAACTCGGGGTCAAACACGCGCGTGGCCTCCGACAGCGAGCCGAGGGAGGCTCGGCGACAGCCGAGTTGTTTTTGGACTTTCTTTAGTTCACTGGCCTGTTGGATCGAACGCAGCGAGGTCAGCACCGGATTGAAGAGAAACAGTAAGACCAAAGCGCAATACTGATCCATGTGGAGTTGGCGATTGCCTGCTTTGTCACGCTCGCAACCCACCTCATGCAACCGCTCGAACAACGGCAACAGCCGACGCAAGTGCTTGAGCCCCGTAATCTCTCGCTCATCCAACTCACGTTTCTCGCGCATGCCCCCAGCATTTACGATCCAAACCAATCTCGCAAGTCCAAAAAACCACGCGCAAATCTCGTGCCGAACAAGATTGCGTCGATTAGTGTTCTCCAGCTTTCGGAAAAATTGATAAGCGGGACAGGTTCGCTTTTCGTGCCGCGACCGGTGGTGGCACGCTCTCCGATTCCGCCGGGGTCGCAAGCCGCGGCTACAAGGTCGTCGCGGCGCGGGAAACGGCGAAAAATGGGGCCGTTCGTCCACCGCTGGGGACTGCTTCCGGTTCGCACTGTTTCTCGTTGTTCAGCCGGTCCGTACAGCGACGGGCAGTTCATACCGTGCGACCAAGTACGGCCCGACCTGTCGATCGCTGTGATAGCGGAAACCAAACCGCTCATACACGGCGCGCAGCCGCAGCCGCGCCGCGTCACAATCGAGCCGTAGAAACCGACGCCCCAAGGAAGCGGCTCGCTTCGTCGCCCACTCCAGCAACGGCCCCGACACTTTGCCCCCAGCAAACTCCCGTCGCACCGCCAGGCGATGAAGGAATGCCGCTTCGTCCGGCGGAACATCCGGCCAAATCTTTGGATCGCTCAATTGAAACCGCAACGTGCCCGCGGGTACACCGTCGCACTCCGCCAGAAAATACAAACCCTCGGCCACGTCCGCCGTGGTGCTATCCGCCTCCAACTCGCCCTGCTGCCACATCGACATGTTCCGCGCAATCAGCCACGCCGCGGCCTCGGCAAGAATTGCCGATACGGTGGTTTCATCGCAGGCCTGAGCTTGTCGGATTGTAAAAGACATACCTACTCAGGCCGTATTCATGTTCGCCGGCCGCCGCCAAACGACGCCGCGCCGCTCGTACTCCATTTCACGCTCGACCTTGTGAGCCACAGCCGGCCCCGCAAAACGCTCGACCAGCCACAGGGCCAGGTCCAAGCCCGACGTGACGCCGCCGCACGTCACAAATTCACCATCATCAACAACCCTCGCCAATACGATCTCGGCACCCGCCGCACGCAAATCTTCGATCGCTCCGTGGTGCGTGATGGCCGCTCGACCTCGCAGCAGCCCCGCCGACGCCACCAACATCGCGCCAGTACAAACGGCCGCAATCGTCGTCCCTTGTTGATGCAGCTCGGCCAGCCGCGTGGGAATCTCGCCGCGCTCCACTTCAGCCCGGGCCCCCAGCGGATTGCGATCGATCCAACCGCCCCCGGGAACAACTACCAAATCGGGCCGCGGTCCGCCCGGAAGCTCGACCTCGGCCGACAAGCGCAATCCATGGGCCCCGACCACGTCGTTCTTTTGCGACCAAGTTGCCAAGCTCACCGAAAAATCCGCGCCGGCCGCCGCGGCGTTCATCAGCACTTCGAACGGTCCCAATGCGTCGAGCTCATCGAAGCCATCGAACAGCACAATTTCGATTCGCACTGGAGTCTCCCACGGTTCCAATTCAATGCCTCGCGGCCTTACCGATTATCAACTGTGCGCACATAAGCAATATAATCGGTCTCGGTCGCCGGCGTCCCCGCCCGCCCCAGCGCTTTGGCGATCTGCCCACGGTGATACGCACCGTGGATGACCAAGTGAGTAAGAATGTCGACGACCGACGTGGCGAACTCGACGCCCTTCGAATTCTTGTACTGAACGACTTCTGCCAAATCGGCCTCGCTCAAGTGTTCGAGATAGGCAGCGTACCCCACCGCATTCTCCACTGCCAGCGCTTCGCAATCGGCGAACGACAGCGCCGGCCAAACGGGTCGAACCGCCGCACGACGTTCGAGCCGCGCGAGCCAAACATGTTCGGCCGCGAGCAAGTGCGATAGCAGCGGCAAAGACTCCTCCTGTGCCGCCGGACAATTCGCCAGGGCACGGACCACCCGTTCGTCGGCCCAAACCATCGCCCGCAGCATCCGCTCGATGTGTGCTTTCATCACCCAAAGGGCCTCACCGCTATCGCTCAATTACCCGCCATCAGGCAAACATCACAAACGCAATTTTTATCCCGCTAAGCTCCGGCAAGTCCCATCAGACTGCCGCTGCCCGCGCTGTACGAATTGCCTCCAAGAAATCCGTCAATTCCACTCGAATCTTTGGACTATCGGGCTGAAAGTCCGGCAAGCGTCGGAGCAGCTCGCCAACTGCCGACGGAAAGAACGACCACCCTTCGACATGGGACCAGCCGCGCTCGACCCAAACATCGCGACCCAATCGCTGACATCGAAGCCACGCCGTGTACTGATCTGAGAAGTCATACGGCAAGAATGCCATCCCTCGGTCCGGCATACTCTCGACCGATGCCAGCCATTGCTCAAGCAGCTTGTCGAGAACTGCACGCACCTTCCCGGCGCTCTCGACATCGCGCATGACACCTGAATCGAGCACGAAATAATAAGAGTCGCACGTCCAAGTCTGGCCCGCAAAGCGGAGCTCGATGTCACCGTGCCCCGATTTGTTGTCAGTAAAACGCAATGAAAAATCCACGACGTGCCCCCGAAAAGTGGCTCGAACTCCAATTGAATTGTACGAACTCATGCGAATTTTAGAAAGCATGCCAGAAATCACGGAGAGGGCTAGGAATTGGCCACTGGCTTCGCTAGACTTGTTCATATACTAATGTTCACACCACCTCACGGGACAGCAGCCATGCTGGGCGACCCGCCGATGATAATATGCACCCCCGATAACTTTCGGCAACTTTCGCGGCATGGCGATGCGAGGAAACAGGATGCGAGGCGACCCCATGATTTTCGTGACCCCTTCGAGAGTTTAAGGACTTACGACGATTCCGCGTGACCCCTTCGAGAGAATAACGACTTACGTCGACGGCACGATCGCGGCGATTCTCGTCGAGCGCTCTGGATGCGTATCCGCATGAATTTACTTGCAACTCCCCGCGCCAACCGCGACAATTCTGTTCGCCCCTCCTCCGGCGTCTCCGCTCGCAGTGCGCAATCCATGCTCGCCAAGCTCCACACCTTTTCGCTCTTGGGCATCGACGCTTTGCCCGTCGAGGTCGAAGTTGACGTTTCGCCCGGGGCAATCCCGAAAACGATCCTCGTCGGTCTGCCCGAGCAAGCGGTGAAGGAGAGCACGCATCGCATCGAGCGGGCGATGGTCAACAGCGGCTTCGTTCGGCCGCAGGATCGCGTCGTGATCAATCTCGCCCCGGCCGAATTGCCGAAACAAGAAGCGTCGTTCGACTTGCCGATCGGCGTCGGCATCCTCGCCGGCAGCGGACAGTTGCAGTCCGATTTGCTCGATCAATACGCGGTCGTCGGCGAACTCGCCCTCGATGGCAGCACGCGAACGATCAAAGGCGTCCTCTCGATGGCGATGGCCGTCGCGGCCGCCGCCAGTAAGAAGAAGCTCCGCGGCATCATCGTCCCTAGCGCGAACGCCGCCGAGGCCGCCGTCGTCGAAGGCATCGACGTGATCCCCGTCGACAGCTTCGCGCAAACCGTCGCCTTCCTCAGCGGCGAGCTCGACATCGAGCCAGTCCCCTCGCGGCTCAATGAACTGTTTCAAGAACTTTCGCATTACGACGTCGACTTCGCCGACGTCCGTGGCCAGGAAATGGCGAAGCGGGCAGTCACGATTGCCGCGGCTGGCAGCCACAACTTGCTGATGGTCGGTCCGCCTGGTTCCGGCAAGACCATGTTGGCCAAACGCATGCCAACCATCCTGCCCATGCTATCGGCGGACGAGTCGATCGAGACCACGCGGATCTACAGCGCGACCGGCCGCCTCCCTGCCGGCCAACCGCTGTTGGCGAAGCGGCCGTTTCGCGCCCCGCACCATACGATCTCGAACGCCGGCCTGGTGGGCGGCGGTTCCACGCCCTCGCCCGGCGAGATCAGCCTCGCCCACAACGGCGTCCTCTTCCTCGATGAGCTTCCCGAGTTCAACCGCACCACGCTCGAAGTCCTCCGCCAACCGCTCGAAGACGGCCACGTCACGATCAGCCGGGCCCTCAACTCGACCACGTTTCCCGCCGATTTCATGCTCATCGCGTCGCTCAACCCCTGCCCTTGTGGCTACCGCAACGACCCGCGCCGCGAATGCCATTGCACCATCCCGCAGATCGAACGCTACATGGCGAAGATCAGCGGCCCGCTCTTGGATCGCATCGACCTGCACATCGAAGTGCCCGCCGTGCCGTTCAAAGAGCTCAACGCCACGCAGCCCGGTACGTCGAGCGCGGCGATGCGCGACCAAGTGCTCGCCGCCCGCGCGGTGCAAGCGTCCCGTTTCGCCAAATCGCGGGCCCGCACCAACGGCCAGATGACTTCTCGACAGATCCGCGAGTATTGCCAACTCAACGACGCCGGCACCAACCTCTTGCGGGCGAGCATCCAGGAAACCGGCCTCTCCGCCCGCGCGCACGACAAGATCCTCCGCGTCGCCCGCACCATCGCCGACCTCGATGCCCAGAGCGACATTTTGGCGGAGCACGTCAGCGAGGCCGTGAATTACCGCATGCTGGATCGGCAGTTTTGGAGCTGAGTTTCCCGCTTGCTTCCACCTTCAGCCGTGGAAGAACAACACAAATTCATTTATCCTGCAAAATTCCTGACGTGACGTGATACAATGGATGCCAAAGGTTGGGCACGGAGTTTGCCGCCAGGAACAGGCGGCGCTCGATCAAATAGCACACGACTAAAGTGGAGAGGCGAAAATGCGGCGATCCTACGGCTGGGGAGTTTTCATCGGGCTCGCACTTCTGACGGTCGGCGAGCCGGCTCGTGCCGCGATTGTCGGCCTCGAGGAAGTGGCAACCGGGCTAAGTTCCCCGGCCTTTGCGACGTTTGTGCCCGGTGACAACAATCGGCTGTTCGTCGCACAGCTCAATGGCGACGTCAAGATCGTCGACCTCAATACGAACACCGTCACCGGGACATTTCTCGACATTACCGACAACGACTCGGAGGGCGAAGGCGGCTTGCTAGGGCTCGCCTTTCATCCCAACTATTCCAACGAGGGCATGACTGGATTCGGCAAGTTCTACGTCTACGTCACGGTCGACAACACTCTGCCCGAGGGGACCTCGCCATTTACGTCACGCATCCGCGAGTATTCGGTGAACCCGAATAACCCCAACCAAGCCGACCCTGGATCGGTCAACGAAGTCTTGAGTTTCCTCCAGCCGCAAACGAACCACAACGGCGGATGGATCGGCTTCAGTCCCAACGACGGATACCTTTACATCGCGACCGGTGACGGCGGCGGCGATCACGACAACGACGCCGGGCATTCCACGCTGCCCGATGCACCAGGCAACTCGCAGGACCTGACCGACAATTTCCTCGGCAAGATGCTGCGCATCGACGTGAACAGCGACGCATTTAGCGAAGACGCGACGCGCGACTACGCGATTCCAGCTAGCAACCCCTTCGTCGACATTGTTGGCGACGACGAAATTTGGGCCTATGGTTTGCGAAATCCCTTCCGTGATAGCTTCGATCGAAAGACCGGCGATTTGTGGATCGGCGACGTCGGACAGGGCCAGCGAGAAGAAGTCGACTTTCAACCGGGCGACAGCGCGGGTGGCGAGAACTACGGCTGGCGCATCCGCGAAGGCACCTTCACGACCAACGGCGGAGTCGGCGGCCCCGACTCTCCCGCGTACACCGATCCAATCTACGACTACGGCCGCGGCAACGGCGACTTTCTCGGCGAGACCGTCATCGGTGGTTATGCCTATCGCGGGCCCGATCCCGATTTGCAAGGCATGTACATCTTCGGCGACGCGGATTCAACCAATGACAATGTGTGGCTCTTGGATCTGCCCGACCCTGTCGTGCCGGTTACTAGCGTCGACAACATCAATACCGAATTGGGCCCGCTATTCGACACTTTCGGCCGCATCGGCTCGTTTGGCGAAGACAACAAGGGGAATCTCTACATCGTCGATTTGTTCGGAAAAGTCTTTCGCATTGTGACGAACAATCTCATCGACGGCGACTACGACGCTGACGGCGAAGTCGACGACGCCGACTACGCGGTGTGGCAGGCCGACTTCGGTTCGACCACGAACCTCGACGCCGACGGCAACGGCGACAATGTCGTCGACGCCGCCGACTACACCGTCTGGCGCGACAATTTTGGCAACTCGGTCCACGATTTGGGTGCCGGCAGCGGCGGGGTAAGCGTTCCGGAGCCGGCGGCATTGGCCCTCGTCGGCCAAATGATTGCGCTGCTGTTGCTTCGCGTGCGACGGCATGGCAACATAATGTGATTAGCATAGCAATCCGCTCTCGATGCCCACGCCGCACAATTGGGCTTTCGGCGCACGCTTGATGTATCGCTCCAAATTGCGGCGGCAGATCACTTGGGAAGCCGCCCGGCTGATGTACAACCGGCAGGAGTCGGAGTACTACCGCGCCAAGATGAAGGCGGCCCGACTGATCGGCCAGGGCTGGGTCAAGCCGGCCGACCTCCCCTCGAACGCCGAGATCCGCGACGAGATCCAGTCGCTGGCCCGGCTCTACGAGGGTGCAAGCCGTCTCGACAACTTGCGCGAGATGCGGCTCGCCGCGCTCGCCATGATGCAGCGTCTCGCCCCGTTTCGCCCGCGGCTCATCGGCAGCACGCTCACGGGCCACGTCCGCCAGGGTTCCGACGTCGACCTGCACCTGTTCTCCGACACGACCGAAGCGATCACGCACGTGCTCGACCACCACGGCCTAGCCTACACCGTCGAAAAGAAGCAGGTCCGCAAACAAGGCGAAGAACGCATCTTCACGCACATCCATCTCACCGATCGCTTCCCGTTCGAGCTCACGATCTACGCCACCGACAAGGCCCACTATGTGTCCAAGAGCTCGATCACCGGCAAGGCGATCGAGCGGGCCAGCATCGCCGAACTCGAGCAGTTCCTCGAGCGCGAGTATCCGGGTCTGGATGTATCGGCCGCGCTCGCCGACAACGCGGCTCAAATCGACCGCTTCCAATTGTTCGAGTCGTTGCTCTTGCCGCTCGAAAATGTGAAACAGCCGCTAAAGTACCATCCCGAGGGCGACGCACTGTACCACAGCCTGCAAGTGTTCGACCTCGGGCGGAACGAGTTGGCCTACGACGAAGAATTCCTCACCGCCGCGCTGTTGCACGACATCGGCAAAGCGATCGACCCGGCGGACCACGTCGCCGCCGCCCTCGAAGCCCTCGACGGCTTCATCACCGAGCGAACGGCGTGGCTAATCGAGCACCACATGCTGACGCATCAACTCGTCGACGGTAAGCTCGGCGCCCGCGCCCGCCGCCGCTTGCAGGAATCGGAGCATTTCGACGACCTCGTGTTGTTGGGCGATTGCGACCGCGCCGGCCGCGTGTCGGGCGTCGAAGCTCCAGAACTGGAGGAGGCGCTCGACTATCTGCGAGAAATCGCCGCGATGTTCAGCTGACCGACCGATTGCTTTCCAGCTCCAACAGCCGGCGCTTCATGGCGAGTCCTTGCGGCGCGGAGAAGCCGCCCAAGAGGCCGCCCGCGGCAAGGACACGATGGCAAGGCACGATGAGCGGGTATCGATTCTTGGCCATCACTTGGCCGACGGCGCGGGCTGCACCCGGCGAACTGCAGTCTGCCGCGAGTTGGCCGTAGCTCCGCGTCTTGCCGCGCGGAATCCGTCGACAAGCTCTGACGACCCGGCGGCCAAAGTCCGTCAAATGTCGTTCATCGACTCGCGCGTTGCTAAAATCGACTTCTTCGCCAGCCGCATACGCCCCGAGCCGTTCGATGACGCCAATCATCGACTCGGGTTGTTCCTCGACTTCGAGAAAGTCGACGAGGGATGGCGTCTCTTCGCCGCGACCCAAATATCGCCGCAACGACTCCATCGCATGACGCTTCGATGCATGCCCGAACACGACGCCCGCGAGCACCTCGTCACAATGCGCAATCGCCATCCAACCGAGCTCGGTCTCGAACGCCGCGACGAGAAAATAGTCCGCCTGCCGCCGACGTGCGGCCCGTCTGTTGCTCCGTGTCGCGCGAAGTGTGACTAGCGTCATGGAAAAAACTCCGATTTCGGTCCCGCAATGCCGGAAAATTGATGCGATCTCGCCCTGGCCAAAACTGCCTCTTTGACAGCCCGAAAGATGACATTCTATACTGACAGTAGGCGGCGTCGAGGCGTCCAGTTCCAATTGGCGAACTGGGTCGACTCGCGCCGACGACGGATGTGCACGGTGCTGAGCGGCAAAATTCCCAGACGGCGGCCGCAGGGGTCCGCATCGCTCGCACGACAGCAATTGGGAAGGACATCATGAATCCATACAACTCGCTGGCTGACGACTACTACGTCAACATGAATCTCAGCACCGAGATGGAGCTCGCCGGCAGCCGCGAGACGATTCTGCACTACTTCGAGCAGATGCAGAAGAAGTATCCGCAGATGCGGAACTTTTACGCCCGCGAGAAGGGCGACTTTGTCCTCGAGGAAGACAAGGACCGCGGCAGCTACCGCTGGTGCTCGGTCGAGCAGCGGCGGATTTGCTCGGGGTTCGTCAACCCGAGCTCGATCGAAGAAGCCCTCGCCCAACATCGCCATGCGCTCGAGATCGCGCCCTATGGCCTGTCGGTGAGCACGCTCGATTGCGAAGCGCTCGACTTCTTGATCGGCTTTGACTTTTCCTATCGCGGCAACCAGAACGAACTGATCGCCGAAGCGCTCGGCGTCTGCCCGGCTTTCGAGAAGCTCTCGACGATGCCGGGGGCGACGTTCATCGGCAACGAGCCGTCGCTGACCCTCGCGCTCGATCCCGAATGTCGCGTGCAATGCCGCGTCAACGTCGAGACGCGCACGAATGCCTACCAAATCCGCACGCAAGATTTTCAAGAAGAGCAGGTCAGCGTCTACGTCACCGCCCGCCAGTACGGCAGCCTCAGCCCCGATTCAACGTACGTCGCCGCGATCGAACGCCTCGCCCGGCTCGCACAAGAAGTCGTCGACGGCTACGTCGTGACCAGCGTGCTGGAGCCGCTCGCGCGAGCGATTTCGCTGAATTGACCGGCGGCTGGAGCTACACGGGCTACTCGACCGTGGCCTGTTCAACCTCGAAGGCGTTGATCGCTGCGCCGCTCGCCACCAACAGGAGCGGCGGCAGATCTTTTCGTTCGAGCCATGCCACGTCAGCCCCTTCACCCTGGTCGGCGACGTGTGCGACAATTTTGCCACTCATAAGATCGACGACGTGAATTAGTCCGCCGCGCATGGCAACGGCCGCCAACGGCTGCGAAGCGGCAACCATCATGGCGTCGAAATACGGTACGTCGACGAGCGGCAGCGACGTTGCCCAGCGCTGTTTCCCCTCGAGATCGACGCACACGAGCACTTCCCCCGAGTCGCCCGATCCGGCAGCCAGCGCGAGCGCCGGCTTACCCGCCCCGTCAATCGCCGCCGTGCGCACCATGTTGGCATAGAGCGGCACCGAAAGATCTTTGAGATGCTTGCCGTCCGCGGCAAACACGTGCAACACCCCTTGCGCCGAGGTCGTAATCACTTCGTTCCGGCCATCGCCGTCGAGATCCCCTGCGCACACGTGCCAAACATTTCCCAGACTTGTATTTTTCCACAGTGGTGTGCCGTCGCCCATCAACACGTGGAGCCCCGTGCTGCCGTTGTATCCGACGATGACTTCGTCGCTGCCGTCTTGATCGAGGTCGGCCGCCCAGACGTCGTCGATGCCGTTGCCTTGCG